>SKYW01000269.1 GCA_007127695.1 Balneolales bacterium
ACCCCCCCCACTACCATAGCGGCCCGCAGCACGTGAGACATCCCTCTCGCCGACTGCGGGCCGCTTCGCGTTTGCAGGGATCCCAATCCCATCCAACAACACACGGATCAACACACGGAACCAGCAAAAGGGACTCCAAGGCAACCACCAATGGGAATGGATGCGCCATCACCCCCCTGTTCTGCATTTCCGCCCTCAGCGCTACTTTTTTTACACGGCCTTGTGTATTTTCCCTCGACCCGGTGAATGGCTACAGCGACAGGCTGCACTCATCGCCACGCCACAGTACAGATTATGCAGGACCACTTCATGAACCCAGACTCGGAAAATTCGGGAATAACCAAAGGCGCAGGCGACAGCCAACCGGATCACGTTGACATCAGCATCATCATTGTCAATTACAACGTCAAGGAGTTCGCAGCCAACCTTCTGGAATCACTGCAAAAGGCTAAAAACAATTTCCGCCTTGAGACTTTTGTTGTTGATAATGCCTCCTCGGACGGCTCCGTCAGCTATCTGAAACGACGATATCCACACGTCACCTACATCGGGAACCGGGACAATGCCGGTTTCGGAAAGGCCAACAACCAGGCCATCCGACTTGCCAAAGGAACCTACACGCTGCTGATCAATCCGGATACGATAGTCCGTCAGGATACCCTTGTAGAAATGTTCCGGCATATGGAGGAACATCCGGAAACCGCAGCTGCCGGTTGCAAAATGCTGAATCCGGACGGTACATTCGCTCATGAGTCGCGGCGAAGTGTCCCAACGCCCATGACCGCACTCTGGAAGATCCTTGGCCTTACACGCCTCTTTCCGCGTAGTAAAAGATTTTCTGCCTATTACCTGGGCGGGGAGGACGAAAACAAGCAGGGAAGGGTTCCTGTATTGTCCGGTGCCTTCATGTTCTTCCGGACGGATGTGCTGAAGGAAGCCGGCGGCTTTGATGAGCAATTTTTCATGTACGGAGAGGATATCGACCTGTGTTATCGGGTCCGGCAAATGGGATGGGAAATCGATTACGTACCTGAAACCAGCATCATCCACTATAAGGGTGAGAGTACCAAAAAGGAGAACCTGGACTACGTCGTTACGTTCAACAAGGCCATGTATCAGTTCTTCCGGAAGCACTACGGCTTTGGCTATACCCTGTTTTTCCGGATTTTCATTCTGTCCGGCATCGTTCTGAAAGGCGTTATTTCCTATCTGTCCACCGTCATCAGAAAGCTGGGACAGCCGATTACCGATCTGGTGCTGCTGAACATCCTGATGATCCTTTTCTTTATCTGGCGCTATGAAATACCGCCGACAGCTATTACCAGCATGTATCACATCCAGTACCTGTTTGTGAATCTCCTTCTGAGTGTGATTTTTATCGGTTCTGCCGTCTACTACGACCTGTATGGCAAGAACCGGTTTTCCATCCCGGCAGCGATAAAAAGCACGATCATCGCATTTACCGGAGTGGTGGTCATCACCTTTTTCTTGCGGGATTTCGCTTTCTCCCGCCTGATACTCCTCCTCAGCTGTATTGCCGGTGTGCTGATCCTGAGCATCATCCGGCTGGTTCAGATCAACCTTTCCAGAAAAGCAACCAACATTCCCGGCAGTTTTCTGGAGAGGAAGGTTCTGTTGGTCGGATTGAATGACAAGACAGCGCAGCTTATCCGCAAGATCCGATCGCGTGCCGACTGGAGATACAGGCTGGTCGGCCTCGTGGCCCAAGATCCGGATCCCGATGTCGACGAGATCGAAAACGTGCCGGTCATTGGTGACCGCAGGTCCATACTGCAGCTCGTTCGGTATCACGAAGCCGATGAGATCATCTTCATTCTGCCTGCTGTTGACCATGATCAGATCCTCAGGATCATTTCAGAACTCCGTGACACCTCCGTTTACCCCCGGATCGTCCCCGACTCGCTCGACTATATCGTGGGTAAGACCAACGTGGATTATCTGGACGACATACCGGTGATGGATATCAACCTGCCCTATTTTTCGAGGTGGAATCTGTTCCTGAAACGGATCATGGACCTGTCGGTGTCACTCCCCCTGCTGATTTTGCTCACACCGGTGCTGCTTCTGCCGGTTTTGATTCATCGGAATAAACGCACGCCGCTCAGGATACTGGTCTCAGATGCACTCACACATACCATCTCGCTTTTTCTGCCGTATGGTTCCCACAAGTGGAAAAATAGATACCTTCTTCTCTGGCATGTGGTTGCGGGGAGAGCAAGCATAGTTGGCGCCCCGATTGTGCCCGATCGGAAACCACGGTTTGCCAACGTGAAACCGGGACTCACAGGATTCCGGCAACTCTCCGAGAACCGGCTGTATCACGAAGATGAGAAACAGATGCACGAGCTGTATTACCTTCAGAACTATTCCATATGGCTGGATCTGGATGTGCTGGTCAAAACGCTTATCTATCGCCACTCCACACTTGAAGGGATCGACCGGCAGCAGTGACCTGTCAGCATCAGTGGTCAATCGGCAAAAGGGATCGACCGGCAGCAGTGACCTTTCAGGATCAGCGGTCAATCGGCAAAAGGAGTCGATCGGCAGCTCAGCTGCTATCACACCCGTGCGGTCACTTTGGCGACCATGCCGGGATACCAGTCATAATAGGTATCATCCTCAATGTGACTGCGGATCTGTTCCATCAACCAAAGGTAAAACGTCAGGTTATGTACCGTTGCAAGCTGTAGTCCAAGAATTTCACCGGCACGGAACAGGTGATGCAGATAGGCCATGGTATGCCTGGTGCACAGGTCGGAGTGAAATCCTTCGTCCGCCGGAGCGAAATGTGTCTTCCAGCGGGCATTCTTGACGTTGATAATGCCGTTACGGGTGAAAAGCATGCCATTGCGGGCATTGCGGGTAGGCATAACGCAATCGAACATGTCCACGCCGCGCGCCACCGATTCCAGCAGATCACCGGGGGTGCCGACCCCCATCAGGTAGCGCGGCTTTTCACGCGGCAGAAGATCGGTGCTCAAGTCGGTGATTTCATACATTTTTTCCACCGGCTCGCCGACACTCAATCCCCCGATGGCCATGCCGTCAAAATCCATACCGGACAGCACTTCCACCGAGTTGCGGCGAAGATCCGGGTAGATGCCACCCTGACAGATGCCAAACAGGAATTGGCGGTGTCCGTAGCGCGAGGAGCTCTGCTGGAATGCCCCGAGGCATTCACCGGCCCAGCGGTGGGTAAGCTCCAGTGATTTGCGCACATAGGATTCCTCTGCCGGGTAGGGCGGACACTCATCCAGGACCATCATGATGTCTGAGCCGAAGATGCGCTGCGTCTCGACAACCTGAGCCGGTGTGAACTTGTGCGGGGAACCGTCCAGATGGCTCTTGAAGACAACACCGTCCGCTTCCACCTTGCGGATGTCGGACAGGGAAAAGACCTGATATCCACCCGAGTCGGTCAGCAGGGCCCCGGGCCAGTTCATGAAAGCATGGAGTCCGCCGGCCTGTTCCATGATGCCGGTGCCGGGACGCAGATACAGGTGGTAGGTGTTGCCCAGGATGATGGGGGCATTGATTTTTCCGGTCAGGGTGGCCGTATCGACCGCCTTCACCGTGCCCGCCGTTCCAACGGGCATGAAGATCGGAGTGGGAATGGCGCCGTGGCCGGTGAGCATTTCCCCCCGACGGGCTTTGCCTTTCGACGTTTCTTTTATGAGCCGGAACACGTTATATTGTACGGTTACTGAAGTATTTGTGACTGTAATGAAGCTCAAATATAACGAGTCGCCGACGTAACCTGTAACCAATTCCTCTTTTTTTGTTGCACGGGATAACATTGCTTCCGCAACCGTTACAGTAACTCATGTGAATACAGTTTCTAAAGCTATTGATTTGGATAAAGCCAGGGAAATAATCAGTACCATCGTCAGTGATTTTATCTTTCTGATACTGGCATGGTACATCTTTTACTATATCCGGTTTGAGCTGGGGTGGTTGAGCGCCCCCTCGGGTATCGGGCCTTACAGCCTGTTTGTGCCGGGTGTGGTCATCTCAGTGTTCTGGATTGCCATCTTTGGCGTATTCGGGCTGTACCGTCATCTCTACCTGATATCGCGATTCGACGAGATCATCAGGGTCGCAAAAATTACTATCATAGGTACGCTCATCCTCTTTTTCGTGTTGTTTATCGATGCGCTCGGGTGGACCTCGGACAATCTCCACCAGGCAAAATGGGTCACTTTGATCTACTGGCTGGTTGTACTGGGATGCGTATCCACCAGCAGGTTCATCCTCCGGACCATACAGAAACATCGTGCCATCCGGGGTCAGGGGCTGCACCGCGCGTTCATCGTCGGTACAGGTCCGGCCGCACAATCCGTTCATGAAAACCTGAACCGCCACCGCACCTCCGGGATGAATGTGATCGGTTTCCTGCGCCTTAACGGTGTGGATCCCGATGAAATCAGGGTGGACAGGGAGATGGTCATCGGATCGATCGACGAAATAAAAGAGCTGATAATGGATCACAAGGTGCAGGAGGTCATCGTAGCGCTGGAGCAGGAAGAGCGGGATAATCTGATAACCATTCTGGATCAGATCGATATACCTGACGTATCGGTCAAGATCCTTCCCGACTTCCACCAGATGATCACCGGGCTCAACCAGACCAACCAGATCTTCGGGTTGCCGCTGATCGATGTGATGCCGGATCCCATGCCCACCTGGGAAAAGTTCATCAAGCGCCTGATGGATATTGTTCTTTCGCTGCTGATACTGATCCCGGCCATTCCGTTGATGCTGATCATCACCGCGCTCATCCGCACAACCTCGTCGGGCCCGGCCATTTTCTGGCAGAAACGGGTGGGCAAATATGACAGGAACTTCACCATGTACAAATTCCGGACCATGTTCATCGATGCTGAGAAGGAAAGCGGACCCGTCTGGGCCACCGATAACGATCCCAGGATCACACCGGTCGGCTACTGGCTGCGCAAGCTCCGGCTGGATGAGCTGCCCCAATTCTTCAATGTTTTGAAGGGGGACATGAGTCTGGTTGGGCCTCGTCCGGAAAGACCGTATTTTGTGGAACAATTTAAAAAGAAGATACCGCTCTACTCCAGGCGATTGCGGGTTAGGCCCGGCATCACAGGCTGGGCGCAGGTTAAGTGGAAATACGACGAAAGCCTGGAGGATGTAAAAGAAAAGACGAAATACGATCTGTTCTATGTTGAGAACATATCGCTGAAAATGGATTTCAAGATCCTTATAAACACCATTATGACCGTATTAAAAGGAAAGGGACAATAGGCATGAGTCAGCAAAATGAGACACAGAGCAGGGACACCCTGATCATCATTCCCACATATAACGAGGCGGACAATATCGTTAAACTCATCCCCCATCTGCTTGGACTGGAGGAACAGGTGGATGTGCTGGTCGTGGATGACGGATCACCGGACGGGAC
This sequence comes from Balneolales bacterium, assembly GCA_007127695.1. Classification (GTDB taxonomy): domain Bacteria; phylum Bacteroidota; class Rhodothermia; order Balneolales; family Natronogracilivirgulaceae; genus SKNL01. The sequence continues at coordinate 5,447 of SKYW01000269.1, forward strand.
AGCGGCATCGGTGAAGCAGTTGCAGGAGAAATACGGTGACCGGATTCATCTCATTGAGCGTTCCGGCAAGCTTGGACTGGGTACCGCTTATGTCACCGGTTTTAACTATGCCCTGGAACGTTCCTATCAGTACATATGTGAGATGGATGCCGATTTTTCCCATGATCCGGATGATGTTCCAAGGCTGATTCGTAAAGTCAGGGAGGGGAACTGTGATGTGGCGATCGGGTCACGCTACATCAAGGGCATCAGCATAATCAACTGGCCGCTGTCGCGGCTGATACTGTCCTATACGGCCAACTTGTACGCGCGGGTCATAACGGGACTGCCGGTCCGCGATACCACGGCCGGATTCAAATGCATTGCCCGCAAGGTTCTGGAAAAAATTGACTTGAACAAGATCAGATCGAATGGATATTCGTTTCAGATTGAAGTACATTTCCGTGCATACAAAGCCGGGTTTACCCTGAAAGAGACCTCCATCATCTTCCGCGAACGAACGGAAGGGGTCTCTAAAATGTCAAAAAAGATTGTTTTTGAGGCCGTCTGGATGGTTTGGGTTCTCAAAATCCGAAGTATATTTGGCGTCCTTTGACGGATGGATGCGCCTGCCGGCAAGGCTGTGGATGCACCGGCCTGCAATTACACATGAGTGATACAGACGTATGAATTATCTTGATTTTGAAAAACCGATCATTGAGCTGGAAAAGAAGATCTCCGAGCTCAGTGAGTTGAATATTACCGACGACAATGTGCTGTTGCCTGAGATCACGCGGCTGCGTGAGCGCGTGGAGGAGCTCAGGGCATCCATTTTCTCAAACCTGACCCATTGGCAGCGGGTGCAGCTGGCACGTCATCCCGACAGGCCCTACACACTGGACTACGTCTATAACATCATGGAGAACTTTGTTGAGCTTCATGGGGACCGCAGCTTCGGCGACGACAAGGCCATTGTTGGTGGATTTGCCACTTTTGAGGGCCGATCCGTCATGGTAATCGGACATCAGAAAGGCCGCGACACCAAAAGCCGCAAGTACCGCAATTTCGGCATGCCCAACCCGGATGGATACCGCAAGGCGCTGCGCCTCATGAAAACTGCCGAGAAGTTCGGCGTGCCGGTCATCACCATGCTGGATACCCCGGGAGCATTCCCGGGCCTGGAAGCAGAGGAACGCGGCCAGGCTGAGGCCATTGCCCGAAATCTCCGCGAAATGGCCCTGCTGGAAGTGCCGATCGTCACCATCGTGATCGGGGAAGGGGCCAGCGGCGGTGCGCTCGGCATTGGCATGGGCAATGAAGTGTACATGATGGAAAACACATGGTATTCGGTCATCTCGCCGGAGTCCTGCTCTTCCATCCTTTGGAAAAACTGGGACTACAAGGAACAGGCTGCCCGTGCGCTGAAACTCAGTGCCCAGGACCTGATCAAGCTGAAGGTCATCGACGGCATCATCAAAGAACCCCTGGGCGGGGCGCATCGCGACTATGCCGCTGCAGCCAAAGCCATACATGACCAGCTTGCCGAAAGCCTGGCCCGCCTGTCCAAAATGTCTCCCGAAGAGCTGAAAATGCACCGGATCGAAAAATACTCGAAAATGGGTGCCTGGGAGGATACCTCACAATAAACAGATGTTCCCGGACCGTTCCCCCATACTCACCTATTCCATGACGCTTCGCAGCCGGTACAGTGAAACCGACAAGATGGGGGTGGTCTATCACAGTCGCTACCTGGAATATTTCGAGGTGATACGCACGGAATTCATCCGCGCCGCCGGTCTACCCTATGCCGGGATGGAGCAGGATGGTGTGATGCTGCCGGTGGCCCGCGTGGATATCCGCTTCAAGCGTCCCATCCGCTACGACGAGCTGATGGACGGGCAGCTTTTGATTTACGACGAACCGACGGTCAAACTGGTCACGTATTACGATATTCGTCCAGCCGGCGCCCCGCATCCATCCGTGCTCGGCAAGGTGGAGCTGGTATTTGTGGATATGGCCACGCGTCGACCCATCCGGGTTCCCGAATCTTTCCTGAAAAAAATTCACGACTATGCGACAATGGCCTGAACATGTGCAACGTATCGTGTCCCTGGCGCTCGAGGAGGATCTGGGTTCCGGTGACATTACCACCAATGCCATTTACAGTGGCAGTGAAACCGGTTCAGCGATGCTGGTGACCCGGGAGGAAGGTGTGCTTGCCGGCATCGGGCTGGCTGCGTTCATACAGCACGTAGTCAGTGAGGAAGTCACGTTTGAAACCGTCCTGCAGGATGGGGACCGGCTGTCGCCCGGCCTGGTCGTTGCCCGGATGCATGGCCCCCTGGCACCTGTCCTGAGTGCAGAACGCACCCTGCTCAATTTCCTGCAGCGCATGTGCGGCATTGCATCACAGACCAGTCGCTACGTGCGTGAGCTCGATTCCACGAACACCCGCATCCTCGATACCCGGAAAACGGCTCCCGGGCACCGGTATCTCGACAAACTGGCTGTGCGTGCCGGTGGCGGGACCAATCACAGGATGCGTCTGGACGATCGTTTTCTTATCAAGGAGAATCACATCCGCATGGCAGGCGGCATCGGCAAAGCGATTGACCTGTGCACCTCCTACAGGGAGCGGTATGGTCTTAAAGCCGGTATCGAGATTGAAGTGACCGGTCTGGCGGAACTGCAGGAAGTGCTTGGTTGCGGGGGTGTCGATTATGTGATGTTCGATAATATGTCGCTTGACGAAATGCGCGAGGCGGTGCGTCGCGTAGATGGACGGTTCCTGACCGAGGCATCAGGAAATGTGACCCTGGAGCGGCTTCGTGATATTGCCGGCACCGGGGTGGATTTCATCTCCGCCGGTGCGCTCACCCATTCGGTGAAAGCGATGGACATTTCCCTGCTGCTGAAATGACCGCGAACAGTGATCGCTCTTCCGGCTCCGGGTTGCATCCGCTCCTGTATTACGTTGTGCTGCCTGCAACGCTGTTTTTTGCCGTCGTTGCCTGGAGTCCGCCTTTTTTTCACAACAGTCTCGTTGAGTGGCATGAGAGTTGGCAGAGGCTGCTTTTCTCAAGGGTCTGCCACCAGCAACTGGATCGCACGTTCGCTGTTCAGGGGGTACCGCTGGCGGTTTGCAGCCGATGTATCGGCATTTATTCGATCCTGCCTGTTGCCCTGGTCGTTTTTTCGTTTTTTTTCACTGTCCTGAACAAGGCAAAACCTTATATTGTCAGAATATTTGCAATAGTTTCGCTGATTGTGATCGTGGATGGAGCTGCCAATCTGTTTCATTTGTGGCAGACTTCGGATCTCATCAGGTTGCTGACAGGAGTTTTTTGGGGCTTGGCAACCGCACTGCTTCTGGTCATTGCCCTGACAACACACCGTGATTCATAAACTGGAGGTCAACTGCATGGAACCCGTTCAAAACAAGAGTTTCTGGAATGCTTCTGCAAAAGCAGGGGTGGTTTTCGGATTTGTCGTCTTTCTGGTATCCACCATCGGCAGCTATATCACCATCCACTCCGAACCTACCGGGAATCTGCTCAGTGGCACCATTCTGGCGTCCCTTCTCGGCTGCCTGGTCGCAATTTTCGGAGGGGTTCTTGCTGTGAAATTCTACATAAACGAGTACGGTCCGGAGATGAAAATCGGGCAGGGAGCGGTTATCGGTCTGATGACCGGGATAGTGATGGCGGTTGTTTCGCAAATTCTTGCCCTGATCTGGCCTGTGATCGACGGCGCTTTCATTGAGAACCTGCAGGCTGCGCTTATAGCCAATATCGAGCTTTCCGAGCAGATTCCTGCTGCCCAGAAAGAGGATATGATCGATGGTATCTATGCACAATTCCAGAATTTCTACTCAGTCGGCAACATTCTCCAGGGTTTCCTGATGGGTGTCGTCACATACGGACTGCTGAATGTGCTGAGTGGCCTACTGGCCGCCAAGTTCATGGGCAGGAACCCGCAGCCGGAACTGTAACATTCATTTGAGTATCCATGTCTGAGTTTTCCTCCGGCAGCAGTCAGGACCATCCCTCTGGGAACAGGTCCGGCGATCTGCCTCCTTCAACTGACAGCAACATCCCTACCGGATATCTTCACGAGCAGAGCTGGGCCGAGCGCAACGGTTTTCCGTTATGGCTCATGGCGTTCGTATGGCTGGTCATCTCGTTTCTTTTGTTCCAGCTGGTGGGCACTGCTGCCACCGTGGTTTATTTGCTGGTGGTGAGTGAGGATCCGCTGGCGTTCGATACGGCCATGCTGCTGGAGCATCTGGACGTCCTGTTCATTGCGAATTCACTGAGTCAGATCCTGTTTCTCGGGGTGGCAACCTGGCTGGTTACCGGACTTCTGACCACGGGAAGGCGATCAACCTTTTTGCGCCTGAAAGCCGACAGCCGCACGGTGCCCGTGATCCTTCTGACGGCGCTGCTGATCGTAGTGATGCAGCCGCTGGTCTGGCTGCTGTCATGGCTGAACGCGCAATTTCCATTCAGCGACGGCTATATGATGTTCGAGGAGAGCCAGATTGAGATGCTGAAGAATTTTCTGACCGGTGACCATGTCGTGCTGCTTACGCTGATCCACGTGGCACTGGTTCCCTCGGTCTGTGAAGAGGTGCTCTTCCGGGGCTATTTTCAGCGCGCCATTGAAAAAACGTGGGGAATCTGGGCGGCCATCATCATTGGGGGACTCTTGTTCGGGATCTATCACATCCGTCTTACGCAGATCATTCCGCTGGCCGTGATCGGAATGCTTCTGGCATGGATCGTCTGGAAGTCCGGCAGCCTGTATCCCGCCATAGCCGGTCACTTCGTGAACAATGGCGGAAGCGTCATTGCGGCATCCCTG
>SKYW01000226.1 GCA_007127695.1 Balneolales bacterium
CAATATCCCTGAGGTCATCTTTCAGTTTGTTGGTCTTGATGGCCGGGCGCAGGCGTTCGCGGGTTCCCAGGAAGGTGAGGATGAACAGTCCGGCGGCCAGGAAGGCGTAGATGCCTACGGTGATCTGGTAGCCGATGGCACTATCCACCCCGTCGCCGAAGTAGTCAATAAGCCAGGCGGCCGTGGCGGTGACAAACAGTCCACCCGAAAAGGCACCGAGGAAGCGGTACGAAGCCAGCGATGTGCGTTCCACGGTATTGGCGGTCATCACCCCCATGAGCGAGGCGTAGGGCACGTTTACGGCGGTGTAGACCATCATCATCATCGTATAGGTGACGTAGGCGTAGATGAGTTTGCCTGTAGTGCCCAGATCGGGGGTACTGAATGTAAGGATGCCGATGATGGCGAATGGGAAAGCGACATAGAGCAGATAGGGACGGAACTTGCCCCATCGCGAGGTGGTGCGGTCGCAGATCAAGCCCATGATCGGGTCGTTGAAGGCGTCCCAGACGCGGGTGACCAGGAACATGGTGCCGACGGCGGCGGCCGATATTCCGAACACGTCGGTATAGAAGAAAAGCAGGAACATGGAGAACAGTTTCCAGAACATGGAGGAGGCGAAATCCCCAAGGCCGTAGGCTACTTTCTCGCGGAGCTTCAGCGTGACGTGTTCGGAGTCTGTTTCAAAATGTCCATGAGCACCTTCGGTCGCGTCTGTGTGTCCCTGCGAGCGACCTTGAGCGGATGTGGGTCCCTGATTGCCGGAAGCAGCACCCGCCGTCGGCTTGTCACCTGATATATCTGACATGGTTGTTGAATCAGTTGATTATGATTACAATTTTTGTAAGTGAAACATTCTAACTCATTGTCTGTATTATATATGCATTTGTTAGTTCTCCTGGACCGGCGAGTACAGGTCCGGGAGGTCGTCCTCGAGCAGGACAAAGGGGTGTTTGTGGAACTGAACAAAATTTTCAGCGCTAATCTGGTCCGGGAACGGTGCATAGTAGTGATCCCGTTGTTCCCGTTCAAAGTTGGCGTTTCGCCAGACCTTGAGAAAGGAGATCTGCCGGGTGAGGTCGTTGGTCAACAGGCTGTTGAGAATGACGTTTGTCCACCAGTCCGGATCCGGGATGGCCTCGAGGCCTGTTTCGGTCAGGGCGGCCAGCTTGCCTTTGCTGTTGGCGATCTCTACGGTGTACTGCAGGCTTCTGATGAAATGGGCGCGCTGCACATCGGGCGGGGTGTCATTGGCCGGGTGTCCCAGGTCCCAGTAGTTATCCAGACCGATGACATCCACGTAATCGTCGCCGGGGTAGCCGTAGTGGTAGTCCTGGTGGAAGTTGTCGATGTCCATGCGGCTGCGGTCCGGGGAAAAGGCCCAGAGCAGATTGTTGACGCCTTTCTCATCGCGCAGGTATTCCACGGTGAACCGCCAGAGGTTGATGAACTCCTGTTCGGTGGTGATACCCCTGCCCCACCAGAACCAGTCGCCGTTGTGTTCGTGCCAGGGGCGGAAAATGACGGGCATTGGGCTGAGCGCATGGAATAATTCAGCGGCAGTGTCGAGGTCGAGCCGGAAGCCGTCGTGCAGGTCGCCGCCCGGGAGCATCCGGTACACCACGTTTGTCGTGTCGTAGAATGACCCTGATGATGCCGGGTGGTACTTGTGCCAGCAGAAGGTGAGCACGCCTCCGCGGTCCAGTCCCTCCTCTGACCAGGCGAGCATCCTTTCAAAGCGCTGCTGCTTCTGGTCGTGGTCATGACGCGGATGGATGAAATAGGATAGATCCCATCCATACAAAGCCGGGAAAGAGCCGGTGACATCCTTTACATCCGAACGGCTCTCCCCCTCCGGCAGCTCAGTGTGATGCCAGTTATAGCCATAATCCAGAGTGGCCTGGTGTCCGAAAAGTACGGCGTCAGATGCCAGGTGCATCAGGTTGGCATACAGATTGCGCGTTTCCGGGTTAGCGTTCGGATTCACGAGTTCAAAAGACTGGGGCACCTTTCCGGATTGTTCCGTGGTACAGCAAGTAAATGTGGTAATGCCCGCAGCGAGCAGCAATGCAACGGCGGTGCTTTGGAAAAAATGTCTTCGGGTTGTCATGGGTTTACGGTTTCAAAGACATTGCGCAGTTCCATGGCGCAACGGGACGAGTGGTAGGGGCATTTCCAGGGACCGATCTTGTCGTATTCGCGGTACGGGTTGCCGTCCGCATCCACCAGAAAGAACCATTCGCCGAGGGTGGTGTCCTTTACGTGGTTTGTTACGAAATCCCAGATGGATTCGGCGGCTTGCAGGTAGGAATCCTTGTCGTGGAGTTGCCAGAGGTAGACAAATCCGGCGACGGCTTCGGCCTGGGCCCACCACTCCTTGTTTGTGTCGATGACCTGGCCGAGTTTTCCGGTGCTGTAGAGTCCGCCGCGCGTGTGATCCACTCCTTCCTGCAGGGTGCTTTCGGCGACTTTCAGCGCCACGTTTTCCACGGTGTGCGACAAATCCGGGTCGTTCAGCAGGCGTGCCGAATCCAGAAGCAGCCAGGCGGCCTCGATGTCGTGGCCATAGGAATAACGGCGGCTGGTGCGCTGCCAGTCCTTGTCGAAGTAGCAGTAAAAATGTCCGATGGCCGGATCGAACATTTTTTCCGTATGGA
>SKYW01000208.1 GCA_007127695.1 Balneolales bacterium
CTCAGCCGTACGTTGTCCGACTGGAAGTCCTTTTCATCCAGCCATGCCATCGAAAACCGGGCTGTCCTGGGCAGGAAGTGCGTTTGATCAGATGCCAATCCGAGTTCATGGATGCGCTGTTTCACCTCTTCGACGGATGACTCTGCGCCCGCAAACAGCACCTTATCCGCCCCGACCTTTCCCACTTCTTCCAGCCGGGAAGCCCATCCGCCCAGCTGATCCGGCAGCCGTTTGCGCAACACCCGCAACAGCCCGTCTGCCAGCCAGGGATCTCTTCTGGACAGCTTTCCGTAATAGACGGCACCGGAGAGCAGGGTCGCGATGATATCCTGCAGTCCGACCAGCGGCAGATTGCCGGCATGCAGGCAGAGCACCTTCGGCATGTGAAGGGATTGTGCGTGAATGGATCCGCTGGATATCTCACTGTCCGCCTGATTCACCATGTCCACCTGATCCGCCTTTCCCGCCTTGTCTGCCTGTTGCACCTTGCCCGCCTGTTGTACCTTGCCCGCCTGATCCGCCTTGCCCGCCTTGCCTGCCTGATCCGCCTTGCCCGCCTTGCCTGCCTGTTGCACCTTGCATACCCGGTCAACCCAGCCCTGCAACGCCTCCGGGGTGACCGTGGCGGAAACCTGCTTCAGCATGTGCATCACATCGTGGCGTGGAAAAAGGCCTTCTGTGGCGGTACGGTCGACCGTGATATCCAATATGCCATCTTCATTGTTCAACCAGGCATCGACGCCATCGCAGATGCGTGCTATTCGCTCGGAAATTTGGTCAGGGGGGGCGGACATAAGCGACTCACAATCATGTTTGAGATACAGACACTATTCCACAAGAAAATTGCATCCGCGCAGTTCGGCATGATCCCATCGTCCAAGAACGCGGAAGGAACCGTCCGGGAGTGCCACACCACGATCCTGTGTCAGGAAAAATGCCAGCGAGTGCACATTTGCCAGGTCCATGACCCCGATGAGCCCCTCTTCACCGGCCGGCTGCACCTGCTGCGGGTTCTCCGGGTTGCGTACCGTGATCCGCAGCCATGGCGGACAGTCAAAGCTTCCCTTTCCCGTATCCCATGCCTGGCTGCACATCTCGGCCATTCCGTACTCCGAATGGATCGACTCAGACGGGAGGCCGAATCCATCAGAAAGTCGCTTGCGGAGGTCCTCTTTTGAAAGCTCACGCCGACGGGTTTTCATTCCGCCGGTTTCCACAATGACAGAGTCTTCCGGCAACTTCGGGACGCCGGCGTCAATCAGGTCCAACAATCCGAATGCCGCCCCAAAAAGCATGATGCGACGCCTTTTTGCGGGGTTGACACCCGGTTTTTCGGTGGCAATGGGCATTCTGGCAGAGCGGCGGTGGCGGCGTGTATTGAGGTACGCGACGGTGTTCATGTTGGACACGGTTGTCAGATCGGCACCGGCCAGCGGCTGAACGAGCGGAAGGAACCGGCTTTGTCCCGTACCATCACGCTGGATCAGATGGCCGATCATTGCCACAAGCGATGATTCCGGGTTGTCGCTGTAGCCGGGAAGCCATGCAAGCAGCACAAATTCATGCGGATCGTAAAATTGGGAGAAGCCGCGATAGCACGACTCGTAGTAGAGCCGCAGGTCAGCGATCTCATGGATACTCTGTTTCATGTCCGTGGTGCCGCTGCTGCGAAATACGGCCTGCGGCGTTTCCACATAATCCGCCCGCACAACCGCATCCCGAAAGACCTGAACCGGGATCAGCGGGATGGAGTTTTCATCCAATACGTTCATGTTTTCGCAAAACCGCCGGTACACGGGCTGATGTTCCAGTTGGTGACGGTACACGGTCCTCGCTTTGTCAGCAAACGGGATATCCGTGTTGAACAGATAGTTGCGCCAGGTAGTGTAAGATTGATTCATAAATAAATAATGGTTCTTGCTGGGTCAACGGTCCACCAGAGAACCGCTGAATCGGGTGGATGCGGCCCGTGCCTCACTCGGTGAGTGCCATACGGACCAGCATTCTGCTTGAGAGTAAATAAATGGTATCATCGCGCACATCGAAACTGTGCCAGCCGGAATAGGGAACGAGGCGCTCGCGCTCCCGCGTGTATGCAGCCCCCGGAGCTGCCGGCAGTTTCTGAAATCGTATCACCTCACCGCCGGCTCCGATCTGCAGCACATTGTCAGTGCCCAGCATCCAGAGTGTTCCAGCGGGGGCCCGCAGCGACCGGACCGGTTCCGGGGCATAGATGAAACCGAGATAGGACCCGCGCAAACTGAACCGATGGATCAGCTCCCCCCTTTCACCGGCCACCCACAATTCATCATCCAGAATGGCCATGGCTACAGGAATGATGCGGCCTTCCTCACCGAACAGCTCAAAATCGAGCTCGTACTGGCCATGGCTGTCAAACCGATACACCACATGCCGGTCCTCATCAAAAAAGAAAATATTACCGGAGGGATCCACGCCCAGCTTCGCTGGCATGTACCGCGATGGCAGCCCGGAGCGTTGCGGCAAGCTCAGGGTCGACAGGTACTGCAGGCGCCGGTCGAATACCTGTATGCGGCGATTGTTCCTGTCGGCCACGTAGATTTTCAGTTCGTTGGTGGGGTCGATCGTGACAGGCAGATCGAACTGGTAGTCGCCGTTGCCGAGACGGCCTGC
>SKYW01000214.1 GCA_007127695.1 Balneolales bacterium
AGAATCAGCGGAACCGGCAGAATCGGCAGGACCGGCCGCATCAGCAGAGCCGGCCATCTCACCAGTGGCATCATCTGCCGCGCTGGCTTCCATCGAATCAGGCGCTTTGTATTTTAAAGGTATGTCGGATCTATCGTGAACCATCCAATCCTGCAGCTCCCTCACGATGGTCTCGATGAGCGGCTGCTGAATGTGTTCGGGCATGTCGAAGTGGAAACGGATGGCGTCGGGTTTGGCATCGGTTTTCAGGTCCACATAATAGCCGGCAAAGGTGGGCCAGCGAAGCACACCCTTGCTGCCGGTGAGGGTGATCAGGTCCTCCTCGTCCGATTTGGCGGCAGTGAAACACCAGTTCCCCGTACCCTGGACCCCGCTCTCGAACCGGAACGATCCGGTGACGATGTCCTCGGCCGGATAGAGATCCGCCTGGTTGGATGCGATTCCGCACGCATCGGTGACCGGACCCAGCAGGTAGTCCAGGAAATCGAGCTGATGCGAGGCCAGATCGTAGAAATACCCTCCGCCGGCCAGTTCCGGCTGGACCCGCCAGTTGCCGGGATCCCTGTCGAAGTCCGGGTTGACAGGCTTGTTCATCCTGATGTGCACCGAGCGCACTGTGCCGATGACGCCCGCATCCACCAGTTCCTTTATTTTCCGGTAATTGGGCAGCATGCGCCGGTAATAGGCGACAAAAAGGGGTACGCCGGCCTCCTTGCACGCCGAGATCATGTCGCGGCACTCCTGCCAGTTGCGGGCCATCGGCTTTTCGACGTAGACGGATTTGCCCGCGGCGGCGGCTTTGAGGGTGAGTTCGCGGTGTGAGCCGGGCGGTGTGGCGATATAGACGGCGTTGACGTCCGGGTCGGAGAGCAGCGCGTCGGCGCCGTCATACCAGCGCGGTATGTTGTGCAGGGCGGCAAATTCCCGGGCTTTTTCGCCGGTGCGGCGCATGACGGCCGCAATGCGCGAGCCGGGGATCTTGTTCATGGCCGGGGCGCTTTTCACCCGGCAGACGCTTCCCGCCCCGATGATTCCCCAGCAAATTTGTTTATCTTTATCTTTTTCCATTACATGGTGATACGGTGTGTTGCCATACGGCAAAAAAGAACGCTGGCCACATGCCAGACGTTACATACGTCACAATGGACAAATAAACGGTAGAATGGTGTAACTCCGTGGACGTTGGTCCGCTTTGCATCTGTTTTTAAAGGTAACCTATGAGCAACGAAATAAAAATCCATCCGGAAATAATCTATCCGGACGTGGCTATCAATCTGTACAAGCCCAATAACCCGGTGGAAGTACCCGTCGTGGAGAACCGGTTGGCCACACTGGAGGTGAGTCCGAATATCATCCGGCATATCACGCTGGATGTCAGCGGGACGGGACTGGAGGGAAATATCCGTTCGGGACAGAGTATTGGATGTATCCCGGAGGGTTTTACCGAGCGGGACGGCAAACCGGCCAAGGTGCGGCTCTATTCGGTTTCTTCGCCGTCGCGGGGTGAGGATGGCAAACCCAATCTGGTCTCCGTTACGGTCAAGCGGGTCATTGAGGAAGACCATGATACGAACAATCTGTTCCTGGGACTCTGTTCGAACTACCTGAGCAATCTGACGCCCGGCGACAAGCTGAAGGTCACCGGTCCGAGCGGCAAGAGGTTTGTCCTGCCGGAAAATGCCGGCGACTTCAACTACGTATTTTTTGCGACCGGGACTGGCGTGGCACCGTATCGTGGAATGATCAGCGACCTTCTGGAGAACGGATTCGAAAACCAGGTGGCGCTCATTTTTGGGAGTCCCTACCGTACCGATCTGCTGTATTACGACTTATTCCGGGAGCTTTCGGTCCGGCACGACAATTTTCACTATTTGACCTCCATTTCACGCGAGGGCACGCGTCCGGATGGCACCAAGCCGTATGTTCAGTATCAGCTGCTGGATTCGCGTGAGGTGCTTCAGCCCATTGTCAGCCAGAAAAACACGCTGATCTATGTCTGTGGGCTGAAGGGGATGGAGCTGGGCCTTTTCCAGGTCATGGCCCGGGAAGGGTATCTGGATTACTTGCGGATCGATGATGAAATCCGCGACAAGCCGCCTTCGGAATGGGTGGTCGATGATCTGAAGAAGCGTATCCGTCCCTCCGAACGCCTGTTTGTGGAGGTGTACTAAGGCGTCAGCAGATGCGGGGGAGCTGTTCGCCGGCCAGCATATCGAGCAACCGTTTTCCCCCGATTTCGGTCCGGAGCACCACTTTGCCGGGATGCTCTTCTACGACGGACCCGATGATGGCGGCGTCCTTGCCCAGCGGATGGCAGCGCATGCGTTCGAGCACGGCTTCGGCCTGGTCGCCGGGGACCACAGCCACCACTTTGCCCTCGTTGGCCATGTAAAGCGGATCGTATCCGAACACCTCGCAGATGCCCCGGACCTCCTCGCGCATTGGGATGGCGGTTTCATCGATGGAGAGGCCCATTTTATGAGCGCCCGGACGTTTGGACAATGCCGCCAGTTCGGCCAGGACGGTGGCGACGCCTCCGCGTGTGGCATCGCGCATGAAGTGCACGTCGTGGTTTTGGGTGATGTCGCGGATGAGCCCGTTCAGGCAGGCGGCATCCGAAAGCACGGGTGAGCTGAACGTGAGCGATTCGCG
>SKYW01000010.1 GCA_007127695.1 Balneolales bacterium
CGGCAGTGGACATCTATCTGACCGAGCCCGGGGAAAGCATCAGTGACGAGAACCTGTTTCTGTTTGATATCGGTTTTAACAACGAAGGCGGAGATGCCGGCACCGCTCCTTCGGAAATGCCACTTTATTTCCCATCAGAACCGGGCACTTATGATGTAAAAGTAACCGTTTCTCAGAGTTCGGATGTCATTTTTTCTCAGGAAGTTGTGTTGGAGGCAAGCCGCAACTACACCATGGTCATCTTTCCGACCGAGACGAACGACGGAATCGACCGTTTGATGCTGCTTCCTGATAACTGATTCAGAAGCGGCGACGGGTCCGTGCTGTTTTGTTACTGCCGGCTGAAAGAGCTGAATCCGTTCCGCATCCCACTGCATTATTTCAAGCAATTGAATTCTGGTTGCAAGAGCAACGCAAAGCCATTCCGCCACAAAACGGAATGGCTTTTTTTAAGCGCCGGACACGGACTTTTCTTACATTCAGCAATAGTTTCCTCACGTTGACGACGATTTGCATGACTCAAACCGCATCCATCAGACCTTTACAAGGGACATCATTTAACAGGACTTAACGCATGTCGCAATCCAAACCGACCTACCGGAATCCCTGGGCCTGGATTCCGACGCTCTACTTCACACAGGGGATTCCCTATGTCATCGTCATGTTTGTCACGGTGGTCATGTACAACCGCCTTGGCGTTTCCAACACCGAAATTGCCCTTTATACCAGCTGGCTCTATCTGCCGTGGGTAATCAAACCGCTGTGGAGCCCGCTCGTCGATCTGCTCAAGACCAAGCGCTGGTGGATCATCATCATGCAGCTGATCATCGGTGTGTGCATGGCCGGTGTTGCTTTTACGACGCCGCTCCCGGGATTCCTGCAGCTCACCCTGGCGTTCTTCTGGATCATGGCGTTCAGCTCGGCAACGCACGATATTGCAGCGGACGGACTTTACATGCTTGGCCTTTCCAAGCATGAGCAGGCCTGGTTTGTCGGTGTGCGCAGTACGTTCTATCGTATTGCCATGATCACCGGTCAGGGTGCGCTGGTCATTGTGGCCGGCTTTATAGAAAGTGTGACGGGGCTCGACAATGTGGACGTGCTGGCACGGACGAACCCGGATATTGAAATTACGGAGATTGTCCATCCCGGGGATATTGACGTAGCAGCCAAAGACGAACCGCTGCATATTGTGGCTCATCCGCCGGAACTGGAGATAAGTACAGATGAACGGTTGCGCAGCGAGGTGGATTCCATTGTAGCATTTGCGCGGCAGTGGAACCTCGATCAGGGATTCAATCCGGCGCTGGAGCAGGATCTGGCCGAGAGGGAGGCCGAGGCCGAAGTGGAACCCGGCTGGTTCCGCCGCAACTTTATCCACCGGATGGAAGGGTTCATAAAAAGGCATTTTGCTCCGGATGAGGTGGTCGTGGATACCGAGTACACCGGCAATGTCGGAGTCGTTTATTTTTACCTGTCCGGCCCGCCTGCTCCGGGGGACGAAATAGTGATGAATTTCGGACGGGTGCGCGGCGACAACAGTATTTCCCTGGTGGAGGGAAGCTATTTCCGCTTCACCGAGGACAACTGGAACGTGCCGGGCATGGCCGTGATCCAGATCGATGAACAGCTCGATTTTGCCAGTGGAGCGGAGTTCCAGGTGCGCTCCGGCAATATCCCGCTGGCCTGGTCCATCACGTTCTTCTTCCTGGCCGGGATGTTCCTGCTCTTCTTCGTCTACCACCGGTTCATGCTGCCGTATCCGGCAGTCGATAAACCCGCGACACGAGCGCCCGGACAGACCATCTTCGGGGAGTTCATCAAGACCTTCGCGCTGTTCTTCCGAAAAGAGCGAATCGGTGCCATCCTGGCATTCCTGCTGCTCTACCGGTTTGCCGAAGCGCAGATCGTGCGCCTGGCATCGCCGTTCCTCCTGGATGCGCAGGAGATCGGGGGGCTGGCGCTCACGACCGGACAGCTCGGGATTGCTTATGGTACTGTGGGTCTGCTTTCACTGACGATAGGCGGCATCCTTGGCGGTATCATGGCGGCACGGCACGGACTCAAGTTCTGGCTGTGGCCGATGGTGTTTGCCATGAACATCCCAAACCTGGTCTACGTATACCTGTCGCAGACCCTGCCCGACAGCTTTATGGTGATCAGCGCGTCGATTGCGCTGGAGCAGTTCGGCTACGGATTCGGGTTCACCGCCTACATGCTCTTCATGATCTACGTCTCGGAGGGTGAGCACAAAACGTCGCACTTCGCCATCACTACGGGTTTCATGGCGCTCGGGATGATGATCCCCGGCATGTTCAGCGGCTGGATCCAGGAGATGGTGGGCTATCCCAACTTCTTCCTCTGGGTCATGATCGCGACCATACCGGCCTTTATTGCCGCGTGGTTCATTCCGCTGGACAAGGATTTCGGCAAGAAAGACAACCACCATGATGACGATGGTGGTGACGGAGGCGGCGGGGACGAATCCTAATACAGCCAGTAGTTCCGCGACAGGACGTGGTAAGACACCACGTCCTTGTCCACAGCATCAGTTGCCGTCCGGGTCTTTCACAAGCTCTTCCAGAACCCTGGTAGCGGCTGGATCGTTAATCGAGCCCAGGACCGTTACCGC
>SKYW01000004.1 GCA_007127695.1 Balneolales bacterium
CATGCCATTCATGCCAGCCTGCCATGCCAACCATGCCCGGCGTGCGCGGAGGACAATATATACCAATAAAATGGATAAATGTCAGTAATCATATCGCCAGAGCACATCCACCCCGCTCCGGTAATCATCACCGGCAGTAATGATCAGGTCAAGGTTGCGCAGCAGCATGTATTCGACGATCACCTGGCGTGCAGAATCCGTGCCTCCCAGCTCCTGCAGGAATGCGATGAACAACCGGTCGGATACAAATTTCCCGGCTTTGACGCTGGTTCCGCCCCCGCCCCGGCGTGTATTTTCGATTTCGATGACATCGATCCCGAGACGGTCAGCAGCCAGGCTCTCGATCCGGTCCAGCATGATATCGACGGCAATATTGGTGGCCATGCTGCCATTGGACCGGCCGGACATGGTCTGTTCCCATCCGGCCAGAGCATGGAACGGCCGGCCGAAGAGCGTATAGCTGATGATATCCTGCAGCTCCATTTCCGGCTCGCTTTCGTATTCAAATTCCGGATCGGACAGCGTGCCGGTAATGATATAGTAGATGCTGATGTCCTCGTACTGCTGGCGCGGCCGGTATAGGGTGCGGATATTGAGCTCCGGCTCCATCGGGTCGCCACTGAAGGTCACATCCCCCCGCTCAAGCTGGAACCGTTTGTTGAACGTGGTAACGTGTCCCGATGTCACACCCATGTCGCCGAACAGCTGCAGATCCCCGAAGGCCTCCTTCACGATATCGATTTCACCCCGCAATGCAAGATAAATCTCAGGATCGCGCCGGTTCTGCACAAACGCGTTGCGGTCCACAATGAATATCACTTCCATGGCCAGACGCTCGAAAAACTCCGGGCCCTCGGGCTCCTCGGCGGCCTCCTCATCCAGGACCACCTCTTCAACCTCCCGCTCGCCGAAATCATCCAGATACAACGTCCCGCGCTCCCAACGGACGGTACCCGAGAGGAACGGCTCTTCGAGCGTACCGGTCATGTCAATATTCATCCCGGCGTATATCTCCATGTCGCTGGTATTGAAGACACGGAAATTGGTTGCCCTGAGATTGAGATCCATCTGGTCGGGCATCAAGCCGTCCAGTGTGATCTCTCCACTGCCCGAGAAGGATCCTACACTCTGCACCGAAAGCTCCTGCAGCACCATGCGTCCGGGCTCCATCTCCATGTTCATCCTTATATTGCGCAGCGTAACCTGGTTCTCCACCAGACGCACCTGTCCGCCGGAAAGCGCCAGGCTGCCATCCACTTCGGGATCGCGCATGCTTCCGCGCAGCACGATATCGGCATTGAGTTTGCCCTGCAGGTTTCGCAGCAGCGCCGGGTCCAGAAAATCATTGAACGCGGCAAGATCAAAATCCCTGGTGAAAATGGTGAGCTCGATCTCGTCATCGGGATCCGGTCCGAGAAACTCCATCGCCTGGAAATCCATGTGCAGCGGAACGCTTCCCTCAATCTCTGCGGCTTTCTGTCCAAGCGAATGGACGCGCGAAGTCAGAATGATATCGCTTCGGCTGTGGTCGTAATCCCACTCCATTACAAGCGAGTCGATGTCCACGTTGGATAGGAGCCCGTCCCTCAGAAAGAGCCCGCCTGTGAACTCGGGCGCACCGGCTGTGCCGGAAAGCTCGGTGGTCATTGAAAATTCACCGCGCGTCTGCTCCAGGCCGAATTCGGCAAGCAGCCCTTCAAACATGTTAATATCAAACGGTTGGATGCGTACGTAGCCATTCACGGGCCGATCAAAAAAGTCACTGTCCCATTCACCGGGTTCCACCGGTTCGAACGGCAGGTCAAGCTCCGACTGCAGGAGTGCGATACTATCGTGCCAGATTGTTGCATCTGTCTGCAGGCGGCTCTCGCCAACGTCAAAGGCGAAGCGGATGGAATCCAGCCGGACATAATCCCATTCAAACTCTTTCAGCTCGGCATTGCCCGCCACTTCCATCACGTCATCATCCACCTTGAAATGAATGGTCCCGGAAAAAATGGCTGAAAAGAAAGGCTCGTCGAGGAACACATGCTGCAGCTGTCCCAGATTGGTGCTCCTGGCATCGATAAAGCCGGTCCAGGGTGTGTCCGATGTCCGGTCCAGATACAACCGGATTTCCGAATTCACATCGCTAACCAGATGGAGCGTATCCACCCGTACAACATCCTCCGCAAGCAACACATCAAAAGGACGGTGCAGCTGGTAGCTTCCGGCCGGATCGGATAGTGCCAGTTCGCGTGTATGCACACGGATGGTGTCGGCAATATCATAATCAGCGACCTGGCGGATACCGCTGTCCGCGCCAACCTGGATTTCAAAAGTGTACGTACCGGTGATTGCGGCCGTTCCCAGCATGCCTTCCGTAGTGAATGTGATGTCGCGGATGCCATGTGGACCGACAGAAGGAGCGGTGATCTCAAAGTCGGCGTGGAAGCGGGTTTCAGAAGCGAGGATGACAGAGGCCGATCCCGCCACCTCTTCCACGCGAATGGAATCATAGCGGACGCTGTGCAACCTCAGGTCCGTTTCCAGGACCAGCTGGCCATCCGTATCAGCCATAATCGTTCCGGTAAAACGTCCGGGTACATTCAGGATCTCCGCACCGGCCAGATCGGCAAAACCCTGCAGGGCCATCAGCTCCAGCTCAAAATTGAGCCAGTTCTCCAGGTCGTACAGGTCCAGGATGTTCTGGCGCAGCGAAAGAGTGGCCTCGGCCGGATCGCTGAGCAGCCTGGCGTCTTCAACACGTGCGATTCCGTCGCGCAGTTGCAGATCGAGCTTCAGCTCTTCAAAGGGCTGCCGGTTGATGTGGGAACGCGACATCAGGAAAGATGCGTCCAAAGTCATGCTCTCCGGATCAATGCCCTCGCCGCTGAGTTCGATATTACCGTTGATATCGGTAACGAACTCTTCAAGGCCGGGAAAGCTGCTCGCATCCAGATTTTGAAAATCGATCGCAGCCTCGTATGCCGGCTCATCCGCAGCCCACAGGACGTCTGCGATCAGGTTCAGTTCGGCGCCATCGATCCGGATCGGACTCACGATGTGCAGCCGTTCGCCTGTCAACTCGGCATTCATTTCGGCGGTGACATCGGGATAGTCTGACATGGCCATGCGTTCCAGTGTGACCCCCGCTATCCAGGGGGTTTCACCGGGGACGTAACCCGTGCCGGAAATGTTTCCTTCCATGGTGATGCGGACCTCGGGTTCATCCAAAGCGGCCCAGTAAGCGGGATTCATATCCGTGGTGTGCCAGCGGAAAGCCCAGGTCAGGGTATCTTCCCACCAGTTCCCGGCCTCCAGTGATGCCGAAACCGATTCATCCCCCTTGCGCACGTTCATATCCACCCGCAGGGATTCACGGGATGCGTCCAGCTCCATCTCAAAAGCATCCACCGAATACGCATCGAACCTGGCATCCCGCACCATCAGATTGCCGGTGGCCTGGACGCGGTCCCATTCCATCAGCGGGACGGTGCCATCGAGCGAAAGTGCGAATCCTGCGATGGATGCGTGCAAGGTGTCGGTGCCGGTGAGTGTGGCGGCGTCGATGCGGCCCGAGCTCATGGCCAGCGAACGGAGCACAGGCTCTTGCATGACGGACCATTGCGTATCGATAGTGAACTCCTCGAGTCCGGGTGCATCCACCGTGAGACCGGCGTGCAGGTCCTGCCGTGAACCGCCAACACGAAGTTCCACATTCAGGTTCTGGCGGATGGGATATTCGTCGGCGTAGGCCGCCACTTCACGCCACGCAAGAGGGTCGAGGAGGGCCTGGACCCGGGTGGCATAGGTGACCTCGTCGTAGCTGCCGGAAGCCTCAAAAAGTGAATACGCCGTAGCAATGAGCAGTTTGTCGAGCGTGATGCGGCGTCCGTCCCAGGAGGCCTCGGAGCTGAGCTGGACGGGCGCATCGAGGCGTGATTCATGCAGGAAAAGGTCCATCTGCTTCAGATCGGCGAAGAAACCGGCATGGTTGCTTCCCAGGCGAAGACGCGTTTCCAGATCGCGTATCGCCAGCGGCTCTCCGGGCAGCAGGGCGCGCGCATCCACCAGAATTTCCGGCGCAGTGAAACGTACATCCGACAGGACAAACGCCGGGATGGACGTTTCCTCGTCCGGTTCCTCCTCGTCAAAAAAATCATCCGGGAGCAGTTCCATCACGTTCCAGTTCCCGTCTTCGTATTGCGTGAGTTCGGCCCGGAAACCAAGCGCGTACAGTTGGCGTATCTCAAGAGGGCGCCGGAAGAGGAGATCGATCACCGACCACGAAACGTGCAGGGTATCGAGTGAGAGCATGGGTAACGGCGACGGCGACGGCGACGGTTCCGTCGCATCGTCGGCATATATCCGCACGCCCTCGGCCGTCAGGTGGGACCACAGGTCGCCGCTCATTCGCTCGATGCGAAGATCACCGTGGATCATCTCCGACGCACGCGTCTCCGCTTCTGTACGGATGAAGTCCAGCAGCAGGTCTGACCGCAGCGCCAGCCGCAGGCCGGTCAGCAGCACCAGTATCACCGCCAGGGTGATCCATGGCCAGCGCCGTCGTTTTTTATTTTGCTCTGCCGGTTCCGTCATGGTGTTGTGAACTTTCCTTGATTTTCATGCATCAGAATGCCTGACCGATACTGAAATGGATCCCCCACCGGGAAAACCAGTTGCCGAAATCCTCACCTTCGAAGATTTTCAGGTCCTCATCCGTCGGGTTGACCTTGTACGCGAGATCGATCCTGATGGGTCCGATCGGCGACTGGTATCGAAACCCGCCGCCGACGCCAAATTGCATGTCATCCACGTTGATGTCGCTGATGCGTTCCCACACGGCACCGCCATCCAGAAATACGGCCATTCCAAAATGCCGGATCAGCATGTGCAACTCCTGCCTCAGTTCCAGGTTGAAATGATACATGGCCTTGCCGCCAACGGGCACATATCCGGAAAACTCCCCGTCGCCGTCAAATATTGCGCGCTTGGGACCAAGCTGCCGCCGTTGCCATCCGCGCACCGAGCTGGTACCCCCGGCATACATGCGAATATTGGATGGCAAATCGTGGTCGCCGACACGACTGATCACGCCACCCTCGTTGCGCAATGCGAGCTGGGTGCTGCTTGTAAGATCCAAATACCGCCGTACATCAAGCGAATACCGATTATATCGGAGTGTTCCCGTGCCGAACAAACCGGAGAACTCGGCATACGGGCGAAAGGCCCAGCCCTGGTACTGCTCCACTTCCAGTTTGTTGTAGTATCCCGAAAACGTCAGGGCGGAAATATTGTAGCGCTGCTCTTCGTCCGGCAGCCTGAAATCCGAACTTTCAACGATCTCCCTGTTACGGGTAAATTCGTAGGATACAGTACCGGCGGCCTCCCGGCTTATCTGGTAGATAAAACTGTTGTTGATACCGCCACGGAGAAGGATGTAGCCCGGTTCATCAAGCCGCTGTCCAAACGGTGAAATATTGATGCGGCTCTTTGGATTGAAAACATAGGGTATGTGATAATCCAGGTTAGCCCTCTGCTCACGAAATGAGGCGCGTGTAGACACAGAAAAGGTATGCGCATTGCCCAGCGGGTTGCGGTGCATCCACGAGACACTCAGGCGGACAATTTCCTCCAGCCCAACCCCGGCCTGCACCCGTACGCTCCGGAGCGCGTGCTCACGCACCCGTATGTTGATATCGACCAGTGAATCGGGCTCCTGGGGTGGCAGGTTGACCGTTGCAAAACGGAACAGCGGGTGGCCGAAAATCTGCTGCTGTGCGGTCCGCAGCTTGCGGGAGCTGAACTGGTCGCCCGTCTTCAGATCGGAGTGCCGCAGCACGATGGATTCGGGAACCGTCTGGTGTCCGTCCACCAGAATCTCACCGAAATAGGTCATGGATCCTGGAACCAGCGTGATGAGCACATCGGCGACGTGTCCGGCCGTATCTACCTGTGCCGTGACATAAGTCTCCGCAAAAGCGAATCCAAGATTGCGCAATGTGGACAAAAACAGCCCTTCCACATCGCTGTGCTGTATAAGCTGATAGCGCCTTCCTTCCTGCAGCAGCTGCCGGCGTTTCGCCCGGTCGAATTCGCGCTGCTCTTCCAGCAATGAGATGATCTCCTCGTCGGCATCCAGCTCATAACGCACGGAGCGGATCATGGTCGGCTCCCCTTCCACAATGTGAAAGTCAATGCGCCGGACCCAGTCCCGGCGGCCCTCCCTTACCTCCGAGCGCACCGTCACATGCGGAAACCCCCGGCGTTGATAGTACCGCTGGATGCGGATCTCGTCGCGACGAAGCTCGGTCGCATCAAAGTCGAACCCGGACCGGTTCCAGAACCGGAATTTTCGGAAAAAGGAAGGCGATTCCAGGGCAATGATGTTCCTCATGGCCATCCCGGAGTACGTCTCGTTTCCTTTGAAGTCAATTCCCCATACGCGTTCGGGCGTATCCTCATCCAGCAACATCGTGGATGTGGCAAGTGAGGGTGATGCTGCAAAAGCGACAATCAGCAACAGGAGTGAGACGAAAGTGCACGGCCGAATGGAATAGCCTGCGCGATGAGATAGCAGAATCAACGTTTCGAATAACCTGTGGTGCATAAAAAACCGGATGACGGAAGATCAGGTAACGCTGCAAAACCGGTTTCATTTCAATGGATTGAAAGATAGCAAAGAATCGGCAGCGCTGACAAACAGTATACACAATCTTTTGCTGTTTTTTTATGGATTTTGCTTCTTGTTATGCATTTGGATGGATTTTCGAGGCCGTTTCCGAATGCTGCCGGTGGTTCCGGTGTTTGTGGTAGACGAAAGAATACTCCACTCCAGATTCATTCAGCAATGAACAAACGCAAGCAAGTCATTGTGGTCGGTGCCGGTTTTGGCGGACTCAGGGTCGTGCAAAAACTCTGCAAACAGCCGGTTGAGATCACGCTCATCGACAAGACCAACCACCATCTGTTCCAGCCCCTTCTCTACCAGGTGGCCACGGCCGCCCTTGCGCCAAGCGACATTGCCGTCCCGGCACGGGCCATCTTCAAACGGAACAAAAACGTGCATGTGCGAATGGGCGAAGTCGTGGATGTGGATACCGATAAAAAGAAAATCCACCTGGAAAACGGACAAAGCCTTCCATTCGACTATCTGATCCTGGCACCCGGCACCCGCCACTCCTATTTTGGAAATGATTCCTGGGAGAAATTTGCTCCCGGACTCAAAACACTTTCCGATGCCCTTGACATCAGGGAGCGCATTCTTATGTCATTTGAAAAGGCCGAACGGGAGCCGGATCCGGAAAAACGCAAACACCATGAGACGTTCGTGGTAGTCGGTGGAGGTCCGACCGGGGTCGAGGTTGCCGGCACCATTGCGGAGATATCCGCAAGAACCATGCGGAAAGACTACGAGCATGTCGATCTGGATCTGCTCGAAATCATCCTGGTGGAAGGGCAGTCACGCATCCTCAACACCTATCACGAATCACTGAGCGAAAAAGCAGCTCGTGACCTTGAGCAAATGGGGGTGAAAGTGATGCGCAACAGCATGGTCACCGATGTGAACGAAGAAGGCGTGCGCGTCAAAGTCACGGGGGATGCGTCCGGAAACGGACAGAGTTCCGATTCCAAAGAGGTTTTTATCAAGACCGGAACGGTGATCTGGGGAGCAGGAAATGCCGCATCACCGCTGCTTGAAACGCTGAAAGTCCCACTGGAGAAAGACGGGCGCCTTCGGGTGGATGCGGATCTGAGTGTGCCCGGACACCCGGATATTTTCGTGATCGGCGACGCTGCCCGGCAGGTGAATCCCAATGGCAGGGAAACGCCGGCCATCGCCCCGGGAGCGATACAGCACGGCGATCATGCGGTGCGCGTCATACGGGCCGACATGGCGGGGAAGGAGCGACCGGCGTTTGAATATTTCGACAAGGGAAGCATGGCCACCATCGGCCGGGCACGGGCCATTGCGCAGATCCGCAACTGGCGGTTCAGCGGCTTCTTTGCCTGGCTGCTCTGGTCCCTGGTCCACATCTTCTTCCTGATCGGTTTCCGCAACCGGTTCCGGGTCATGGCGGAATGGTTTTGGTTTTACCTGACTTTCCGGGGTGGATCCCGTTTGATCACCCGGAAACGCATGAAGCCCGAACCGGCACTCCAGGATCAGGAATAGCCGGTGAGCACCGCAATGGCTATGGCAATAATGGCCACCAGATAGAACCAGAGCAGGCGTACGGCAAGCCATGATGCCCAGGTGCTCCACGGGATCTTGGCCATGCCAAGAACCGCCATGGTCACTCCGGATGTTGGTATGATCATGTTGGTGATACCGTCACCCATCTGGAAGACCAGCACCACCGTCTGGCGTGTAATCCCCACAAGATCACCCAGCGGCGCCATGATCGGAATGGTCAGCGCCGCCTGTCCGCTCCCGCTCGGCACCACGAAATTGATCACCGTCTGCACCAGGAGCATGATTTCGGCCGACATGACCGGGTGCCACCCGTCGATGGCATTGGACAGGCTGTACAGGATGGTGTCGACGATCTGTGCGTCCGTGATCAACAGCAGTATGGACCGCGAAAGGACAATGATCACCACCGCCCCCAACACGTCTTTCATCCCGTCAATAAAGGCGATGGCGGCCACGTTGCCGGACAATCCGCCGATTACGGCGGAAAGCACACCTATCACGAGAAACAGTGCCGCCATCTCGGTGATGTACCAGTCCAGGCTCGTCGCACCGTAGATCAGCACCGCAATTCCGGTCACGAAAACAAGCAGCACCAGCTTCTGCCTCCATGTAAACGGCTCATCATCCGACGCATCCGTGCTGATCTCCTCTTCCCGGTCTTTGTCAAAGGCATACATGGGCGAACGGGACGGATCCTTGTAGATTTTTCGCGCATAGCTGCTCACGATCCAGATGGCGGTCGCCGTCGTGAAAAACCAGAGGGCCATGCGGAATTCCCATCCGGAGAGGATCGGGATCTCGGCCAGGCCCTGCGCCACGCCCACGGTAAACGGATTCACCACGGCGCCTGCAAATCCCGCACTGGCGCCTATGAACGGCACGGACACACCGACAATCGAATCATACCCAAGCGCCAGGGCCAGCGGCACAAACAGCGGAATGAAGATGATCACCTCCTCCGCCATCCCGAATATGCTGCCCATGAGCGAGAAAATGACGATGAAGACCGGGATGAAGAATGGTCGCAAATATTCGTTCCTGTTGAACAGGATGGCCGCCTTGCGGATGCCCAGCATGAAAGCCCCTGTTTTCTGGATGATGGAAAAGGCGCCCGCCACGATGAAGACAAATGTGATGATGAGTATCGCAAATGGATCCGTGAACCCGTTGATAGGCGCCATGATCAGCTCCACGAGTCCGGCCGGCTCCGATTCAATCGCATGGAACGAATCCGGATCCACCACGATGCGTCCGTCTTCCTCAACACGCTCGTAGCTGCCGCCTGGGATCACCCAGGTGAGCGCGGCAAAAAAACACAGCAGCGCCAGGATCAGGATTACCGTGTTCGGAGCCTTGAAGCGTGTGAGCCAGTGTGCTTTTTCGGTGGATGGAGATCCGGGCGACACCGGATTACCTGGTCCGGAAGCCGCACTCTTGTCTATTCCAGATCGGGGATGGGACCCCTTTTGTGCGCTGTCATCGCTCATAATCTGCCTTCAGTCAGTTTCTGGATGGTTTTCACAATCATGAAGTATACCCTTCCCGGCGCTTATTTAAAAATGAATAGCTGTCCGCCTTTTTCGAGGCACCAAAAACATTGATTTTTTAACCTCTCTTTGCCGCCTTTCCAAAACGGTACGCGATAATCACGATGAGCGCAATGGCAATGCCGGCAATCGGCGGAAGGATTCCCATCCATCCGGATTCAGAAGTCCCATCCGTTCCACTTGCTTTATCTTTTGCCACATCAGCTTCCACTGAAATCCGGCTTTCCGCATCATCCTCCTCCGCAGTAATTCCAGGATCATCCTGTCTTGCATGATCTCTATCCCATTCCGTTTCGATAAACTGGTCCTCACAATCGGCGTCCACTTCCAGGGTATCACCATTTGAGGACACATCTCCACACGGGACAATAGCCAGGGTATCCGGTCCGGTCCATGCTGTTGCCGCGGAACCGGACAAGATGGGAGCAAGCAGTACTGCAA
>SKYW01000298.1 GCA_007127695.1 Balneolales bacterium
AAAAAAGAGTTTTATGCGTACGAAAATGGCTACAGAAGGGTGAATGAAAGGAAAAATTTGCGACTTACATGGTGGATGATCGTGTTTTTCACTCGGACGTTAAATAAGTTAATAAGTTAAGGACGTCCCGTGTTTTGGGTGCGGGAGAGGGCGAGCATCTGGCGGGCTTCGTTTTGGGAAACGTCCAGTATATCGGCGATTTCGGTGGTGCCTAAGCCGGAGCGCTCCAGGTCGGCGATGTAACGGTATTTTTCGGAGATATCCGACTCGAGATCGGATGCATCGGCAAGGCGGCTTTTGAACTCGCTTTCATTCATGGACGGGGGTTGGTATGATATCCGGGAAGATGCGGCCGGGGGCCGGGACAAAACACTTCGCGCATCGGCGGGGGGGGGTTCCGATGCGCAAGCCTGCCCGGCAAGATTCTCCTGTTGCTTATAAAGCGCCCTGACATCGCGTCTCATGCGCAAATGAAGCACGAGGCACAGGACAGAGAGAAACAGGCTTACCAGAATGAAAAATATAAGAACGAACAGGACCCCGGCCTGACTCATATCAGTTCTCCCGCATGTAGGCCTTGAGCTTCAGCAGGGCCTGGCTGTGAAGCTGCGAGATCCGGCCCTCGGAGAGCACCAGAACCGATGCGATCTCCTTCTGGGTGAACTCTTCGTAGTAGAACAGGCTCACCACGAGCCGCTCCTTTTCGGACAGGCACTCGATGGCATCGGCTATTTCGCGGACCAGTTCCTTCTTGTCCAGCTCGTCTTCCGGCGAGACGCCCCGGGCATCCCGAAGCTGATCCATAAAGGACGCACCCCCCGAGACCGCGTCCATGACCTCGTGAAGGCTCACGATGCCCAGATGCCCGATCTCGGAAAGCAGGCCCTGGTATTGTTCCAGGCTCATCTCCAGGGACTGGGCGATTTCCTCTTCGCACGGATCCCGGCCGAGCTTCTGCTCCAGCCGCTTGATCTCCGAGTGTACCCGGCTGTGCTTCTCCCGCATGGACCGGGAAAACCAGTCCATCTTCCGGATCTCGTCCAGAACGGCCCCCCGGATTCGAGTTTCGGCAAAGGTCTTGAATAAAACTCCCTTGTCCGGATCGAATCGGCCGGCCGCTTCCATAAGACCCTGCATGGCCGCGCTCTTCAGTTCATCCAGGGACACGAAACCCGGAATTTGTGGGCGCATACGGTGAACCACGAACTCCACGAAATGCAAATGATCTTCAATCAGCCCGTCACGCCGGTCGTATGCGGTTGTCTGCTGGTACATAGTGATCCCCTCCCCCTCAACTGTTTTCTGCTATCGACAGCAGCCTGTTCCAGAAAAACTGCTGCGAACCCTTGGGCGCAAGACACTCGGTATCGAGCGCAAGGTTTTCCATGAGATCCGTGAAGGCCTGGCTGGCTTTCGACTTCGGGTAAATCTCCACCAGCGTCCTTTGCTTCCGGACCGATTCGGTAAACCGCTTATCCAGGGGAACCGACCCGAGAAAATCGATGGATATGTCGATAAACCGGCTGCTGACCATGGTCAGTTTTTGATAGACGTCGAGCGCCTCGTTTTCGGAGCTTACCGAGTTGACGATCAGTTTGAAACGCTTCTCGTAAAACCTTGTGGAAAGCAGCTTCATGAGCGCATAGGCATCGGAAATCGCCGTTGGCTCGGGCGTGGTGACCACGATGATGTCCTGGGCGGCCACGTTGAAATAGGTGACGTTTTCCGATATTCCCGCTTCGGTGTCGATCAGCACCACGTCGAAGCGGTCGTGAAGGGTCTCCAGCCCTTCCATGAAAACCAGCTTCTGGGTGGAATCGAGGCGCGTGTATTTCTGGATGCCCGAACCCGCTGGCAAAACGACGATCCCTTCGTCCGTGGCGATGGATATTTCGTCGAGTTTTTTTTCGCCCGAGAAAAAATGGTTCAGGTTGTATTGTGGCGAAAGGCCGAAATACAGATCGATATTGGCAAGCCCCAGATCCGCATCGATCACCAGAACCCGGTAGCCGCGCCGGGCCAGCACCAGGGCCAGGTTGGCGGCGCACACGGTCTTGCCGACCCCGCCCTTGCCGCTGGTAATGGACAAAACGCGCGCGGCCTTGAGGGGCTTGACGCCCGGCCCCGCAGCTGGACCGGCAGCCGGACCTCCAGCGGGGCCGGAATCCATCTCCCGGCTCAGTGAACGAAGCGTTCCCGCCTGGTCTCTTTCTCTTCCGTCGAATTCCATTGTTCCGGCACCTCGTTGTTCGTAAGGATCAGTTCCGCAAGCCGACTGGGATCGGGCGGCAGGTAGTCTTCCGGGACGCGCTGCCCGTTGGTGAGCATGGACATCGGATAGCCGGCGGCAAGGCCGACATTGAGTATCTGTCCGTACGTGTCGCATTCATCCGTTTTGGTAAAAACGATTCCATGCAGGGCCATTTCGCCGAACCGGCTGACGGTTGAAAACAAGTCTTCCTGGCGGGTGGCTGCCGACAGGACCAGGTGGTTTTCAACCTCGGGCAAGGGCTCCAAAAACCCGGCCAGTTCCCGCCGGCTCATGTCGTCTCTGGGGCTTCTTCCGGCGGTATCGATCAGGAC
>SKYW01000162.1 GCA_007127695.1 Balneolales bacterium
CAAGCGGATGGTACTGATCGAAAAGCCGGTGCTGCGGCCTTTCCGATTGCATGGTGAAGCCATAAAGCTGACGGGACAGGCCCACTGCAAAATCACAAATATCGATCATCTCCTGCACTTCGCCGAGTCCCTCCTGGAGGATCTTGCCGTTTTCCAGGGTCACAAGCCGGCCCAGGTCCTCTTTGTGTTCTCTCAGCGCCTCGCCGATCTGACGGACGATCTCCCCGCGTTTGGGTGCCGGCACCTGCCGCCACTCGTGAAACGCTTTTTGTGCTGCCTGGACTACATCCTCATACTGATCTTCCGAGGTCCAGCTCACTTCCGCGATTACGCTATCGTCAATAGGGGAGACGCTTTTGATACGCTCCCGGTGTTCCCATCCGTAGCTTTTTGTTCCAATCCAGGTGCCATCGTTTACGGCATCAATGCCAAGTCGCTCTAATAAGCCCATAATTGTTCCTGTAATTTTTAGTTAATACGGCAAATAATATCCTATGTCTACCGCATGGCGGTTTCTTGGGATAACCTACTTCAAAAATTTGGAAACAGCAATATTCGGAAGGGCAAACAGTCTGTAATTCGACATTTGTATCCGGCTGTAAGAGGGACAAGTTTCAGAAGCTGAACACAGCCCTGACTTCCAGGTTGGGATAGATGCGGGTGCTGCTGCGCCGCTCCTCCCTTCGGAATGCGGATGCGATGTCTTCCGGATAGGTCAGGTACAGGCGGCGGCGTACCTCCTGACGTTGCATCCATCCGCTGATGATAAGCCGGTTGCCGGAATAGAATCGCAGGTTTATGTCCACGCTGGGACCGTATTGCCTGCTCAGCTGCAGCCCGGGGGCAGACCGCGTCACCGGCCGCGTTCCGTTTTCATCGGTCACTTCAGCCGTGATGCTGGCCTGTGGGAGAAAGTCGCGGCGGAGGAACATGCGTGCGCCCAACCCGATCCGGTGCGGACCGGACTCGCGATAGACCATTGCTTCCATGTCATAGGTGATCAGGGTGTCGGTCGGGGTCTCCTGAAAGGTATCCCAAAACAGCCGGCCGATCCGCAATTCACTGCGGGCACCATTCACGGCCAGCTGCCAGCCGTCCGTGATGGTGTAGGCCCCATCCAGCCGAATAGCGTATTCCCTCGATGACTGGTCATTTTTTGGCCGTCCCTCCAGCTGAAAATCCTCGATGGTATAGTTGGCCCTGACCAGGAATGTGCTGCGGAGTTCCAGGCGGTCATGCGGCAGCCACCGGACGGCAGGTGCCAGCCGGATGGTCCGGCGCCAGTTGTTTTCTATGCTGCGTGCCCCGGACAGATAGACATAATGGGTCGCTTCACCGCCGGCCCGAAGGCTGACATCAAAATAGGGTGAGAAAGCGTGCCGGTTTGTGACCAGTACCTGGTAGCTGAGTTCGTCGCGGTCATCCTGGTTGATTTCCGGGGTATCATAGCGCAGGATGCCGGTCTGTGCTTGCACCAGCAGCTCGTTCCGGTCCGACAGCCGGAACCGGTTCTGCGTGAAGAGCTCAAGCCTGCTCTGGTCAAAGTTGGAATTCCTGAGTATTTCATTCCGACGTATAACCTGCTCTTCCGGTAAATTGGCCGTATTTATGAGCCGGGATCCACGATTGATATAGGCGAGGTTCATCCCGATGGCCACGCGGCCGCGGCGAAACGTGTAATCGGCGAGTGTGCGCAGCAGCAGCTCACGCCGCTGGGTTCGGGTGTCAAAGATGGTCTCCACAATTTCCTCGTCAATAGGGCGGCTTTCCACCAGTCGGATGTTACTGAGGGTGATGAGATCGATTTGCAGTCCGATATCCTCCGAAACGGGAACACGGATCATCAAATCCAGCGCCGTGGTATCATTTCGAATGGATTCAATGATGTTCGTAAGTCCCCTGTTGAAAAAACTGCTGGGTTGGTAGCTTTCCCGTTTTCCACCGGAGAGTGAGAATGCACCGCGCATCAGGAAGTCCTCATACCGGTACTCGCTGTCGGTATGTAACCGGAGTGTGGCATACTGGCGCGGACTGATATCGGCATAGTGTGCTTCTGCTGCTGGATGGATGATGAAATCACCGGCACGAATGGGCCTGCTGCGTGCGCGAAACACCCCGGACCATCCCTGGTCCAGCCTGTCACTGCGCCGGTCGCTCATGAATCCACCCATCAGTGACAGTTCAATCTCCTTTTGCGGATGATACATGATGCCGGCATGGCCTGTCTCCTGGCGCAGGTTGGTGGTCGTGAAGCTGTACGATTGCACTTCACCGGTGAGTGCCCAGTTTTCGCGAAGCGACTGCCGGAGTTCCATGCGCAACTGGTTCTCATCCTGGATATTCTGGGCAGAGCCGTCAGAGAGATAGAGCCGGGACCGGAACTCATTTTCAAGATAGAGTCGGAATCGGTGATGCTCGAAGTCAATGTTACCGTGATATTGCCAGCGCATGGCGTCCAGCTGACGGTTGAAATAGGTTTCCCCGCCGAGGTGGAACGGCAATACCTGCCCGTATACCGTTGCAGGTCCGGCCGCAGCAATCAGGAAAGATGTTGTGATCAGGATAGCGGGTAATGCGGC
>SKYW01000112.1 GCA_007127695.1 Balneolales bacterium
ATGCTGATGAAAATAAGTCCCGGGATGCCGCCCCGGATGAGGGCGAAGATCACGAGGAAAACACCCATTCCCCTGCTGCTGCGACCCTGGTAGACGGCCGGCAGGGCGGGTACGTGATGAAATGAACCGGATGGTGGTGTGAGCGTCTAAGGAAGTGTATGCAGCGATGCACCCGGGCAGATGACGACAGATGTAGAGTGTATGCTGCCTTTCAGATATCTCACCAACCAGGAACAGATCCGTTATGAATACATTTCTAAAAACTACCCTTATCCTTTTTCCCGGAGTTTTACTCCTGATGGGAACAGCACTATTTTCCCAAGCCGATGCACAGAACCGGTTCCGGGCCTCCGGCGATACAACCGTTACGGCGCAGGAGCGCAGTGTCCGGACCCAGGGAACCGCCCAGAGGGGAATCTTCCAGCCCCGGGATAACCGGCTTGTGTTGCAGCTTGATGATCTGACTGAGGACCAGATCGATCGTATCGATGCAATGAACCTGCAGCACCGTGAAAAGGTGATGGAACTTCGGGAAAAGATGCGCAGCAATGTGATTACCAGAGAAGTATACCTGGCCGAGCGACGTGCGAATTACGAAAACCACCAGCAGGAGCTGAAGAAAGTCCTTACGAAAGCTCAGTGGGAACAGCTGCAGGAGTTGCGGGCAGAACGACGAAGACCAGGATCTGACGATTAGGCGGCAGCGGTCAGATAATAGTGATATGTAACGAGAGCTTTTTTTTTTGTAATATCCACTAAAGAATTGGCATTCCCGGGTGCGGCCGCAGTTACCGGGAGTTTTTCGATCGGATATTCGAAGTGCGGCAGCTTTTTCCACAGACCATGAGAACGGACCAGTTTCCGGCCAGGCAGTTCGATAAGGGGATCATGGCTCGGCATGGCACTCTGACGGTCTTTGAGCCGGCCCTTGCCTGGCAAAAGGATGTATCCGTAGCGGACTGAAGCATATTATTGCTTGCTGTAAGTGTAATTGTTTATTTATTGGAAATGGAAGGACGGTGCAAATCATGAAAATCAAGAAAAGTCTGGCTATCAGTGAAACCGGGTTTGTGTTCGACCCTTCCACGGGGGACTCCTACACGTTGAATCCGATTGGCCTTGAAATTATTCAACTGCTCCGAGAAGGAAAAAGCAGGGAGGATATTACCAAAGCGATGACCCGTACCTTTGATGTCGACTCCCTGACCTTTGAACGGTACTATTTCGACTTCCTTGGGATGCTCAAGCAGATGCAGCTGGTGGAGTCCGATGAGTAAACATAAGTTGACCATCGCCATTTCCGGGTTGAACAATGTGGACAGTCCGGGACCGGGGATCCCGGTGATCCGGGGAATCCGGGAGTCTGTGGACATCGACCCCCGAATTATCGGTCTGGCGTACGAAAACCTTGAGCCGGGACCGTATATGCGTGAGTTTGTGGATAAAACCTACAAGGTGCCCTATCCATCGGAAGGCGTTGATCCCCTTATTGAACGAATCCGCTACATCCATGAGCGTGAGCAGATCGACGTGCTGATCCCGAATTTCGATTCGGAAATTTTTGTCTTCATCAAACTGGCTGACAAACTCGGAGAGATGGGAATCCACACCTTTCTCCCCACATTGAGCCAGTTTGAGGAGCGGCACAAAAGCAATCTGCCCCAGTACGGGGAAAAGCATGATATCACGGTTCCCGACAGCCGCCCTGTCACATCCTTCGAGGATATTGAGGACCTGGTGCGAAAAGGTACATTCTCGTGGCCGCTGCTGGTCAAAGGGAAGTTTTACGACGCGTACATGGCACGCAGCGCAGATCAGGCCAGGATCTACTTCAACACGGTCAGCGCTAAATGGGGGCTGCCTGTCATTGTTCAGGAGTTTATCAAAGGGACGGAGGTGAATGTGGTGGCCCTGGGTGACGGTAGCGGTCGAACCGTAGGAGCCGTGCCCATGCGCAAACAGTATATCACGGACAAGGGCAAAGCCTGGGGCGGTATTACGCTTGATGACCCATCCATGCTTGATTTTACGCACCACGTCATGGCCGCCACCCGTTGGCGCGGCGGCATGGAACTGGAGCTGATCCGTACTCCCCAAAACGAGCTCTACCTTATCGAGATCAACCCGCGGCTGCCTGCATGGGTCTACCTGGCTGTTGCGGCTGGACAAAACCTGCCGGAAGCCCTGATAAAACTGGCCATGGGGCAGAAGGTCCCGGCATGGACCCGCTACGACGTCGGTAAAATATTCATCCGGTACTCATTTGACATGATTTGTGACCTCGATGCGTTCAGGAAGCTGTCTACCACCGGAGAATTGTAACAAATGTGCCTGCCGGACGTCATACGGTATGGCCATATTTTAAATTATTAGTTGCAGAGAACATGAAAAAGAAACCATTTGAACGCCCGGTCATCAAAAAACTGAGTGCCGGTATGCCTTCGAAATTCGGCCTGCAGGTGCGCCACGATCCCATTACGGAAATTGACGGTGTGCCGGTAACATCGCTTCTGGAGCGCTATGGCTCCCCGCTTTTCATCTACTCCGAGAAAACCATACGAAGCACGTACAAAG
>SKYW01000235.1 GCA_007127695.1 Balneolales bacterium
GGAACCTTGAATGTTTCGAGTACTTCCAGGCTGGCCACGGTTTTCTCATTCACTTCCGGTGAAAGCAGGCCTTCCAGGGCATCCCTGACGGCATCGACAGCATCATAGATGACGCTGAACAGCCGTATGTCGATTTCCTCGTTTTCAGAAAGTTTACGGGCATTGGCGGTTGGCCGTACCTGGAAACCGATGATGATCGCTTCGGAAGCAGATGCCAGCAAGACATCGGATTCCGTGATTGCGCCCACACCGGTGTGGATGATATTGACCTTGACCTCCTCATCGGAGAGTTTCTGCAACGATCCGGCCAGCGCCTCAATGGATCCATCCACATCACCCTTGATAATGATGTTAAGTTCCGCCATCTCGCCGAGC
Organism: Balneolales bacterium; assembly: GCA_007127695.1. GTDB lineage: Bacteria > Bacteroidota > Rhodothermia > Balneolales > Natronogracilivirgulaceae > SKNL01. The sequence continues at coordinate 376 of SKYW01000235.1, forward strand.
GCAAGTCTGCGGGAGATATCGTCAAGGGTTACGTGTTTCACTTTTCTGAGTGACTGTTCCCGTTTGATCTGCTGCCGCTGTTGTGAAATCTCTTTGGCGGTACGATCATCCGCGACGGAGACTATCTTGTCGCCGGCTTGCGGAATGCCGTCAAATCCGGTCATCTGTGCAGGCTGCGCAGGTCCTACTTTGTCGATGCGCTCACCAAACTCGTTTTCCAGCGCACGCACTTTACCGGAATAGGATCCGGCTACAAACGGGTCGCCCACTCTGAGCGTGCCTCGCTGAATGAGGATGTTCGAGACGACACCCTTGCCCCGGTCCACCTTCGCTTCCAGGATAATCCCGCTGGCTTTGCGGTTCGGATTTGCCTTCAGTTCCATCAGCTCGGCTTCGATGAGCACTTTATCCAGCAGCTCATCGATACCCTGGCCGGTATGGGCTGATACTTCAGCGACCTGTGCCTTTCCACCCCACTCCTCCACAATGACATTGTAGTCGGAGAGTTGCTGCTTGATACGGTCAACATTGGCTCCGTCCTTGTCGATCTTGTTGATGGCGACAACGATGGGAACACCGCCTGCCTGGGCGTGGTTGATGGCCTCAATGGTTTGGGGCATCACCGCATCATCTGCTGCTACCACGAGAATAACCATATCGGTCACCTGCGCACCACGGGCCCGCATGGCTGTAAACGCCTCGTGACCGGGGGTATCGAGGAACGTGATGTTGCGCTTGTCGGGCAGCCTGACTTCGTAGGCGCCAATGTGCTGGGTAATACCGCCCGCTTCGCCCGCAGTCACTTTGGTTTTGCGGATATAATCGAGCAGAGAGGTCTTTCCGTGGTCAACGTGACCCATGACCGTCACTACCGGTGAGCGCGGTTCCAGATCTTCCGGCACGTCTTCCTCGCCTTCAAAAATGTCATCCGAAAGTTCTTCTGCGTCAACGAATTCCACTTCCCGTCCATATTGTTCGGCGAGAAGCTCGATAGTACTTGCCTCAAGTCTCTGGTTGATGGAAACCACCATGCCAAGATTCATGCAGTGCATGATGATCTCGTTTGGCGAGGTATTGAGAAGGTCTGCCAGGTCGCTGACTGTAATAAATTCCGTTACTTCCAGAACCCGCTGTTGCTTTTCCGACTTTTCGGACTGCAGGACCTCGCGTTCAGCGGCCATCTCATCACGTCTCTGCTTACGGCGTTTCTGACGCTTCCTGCCGGCACCACCACCCGTACTCAGCATTGCAAGGGTCTCTTTCATCTTTGTTTGGACGTCAGACTCATCGATTTTGGGTGCCTTGCGCGACTTGATTCTTTTTTTCTTTTTGCGGGTCTTCAGGGCGTCTTCGCCTTCTTTGGCATCCGGCTTGTCCTCTTTTACACGTTTGGCAGCAATTTTTTTCTTTTTCGGCTTGTCGGCATCCTCGACTTCCTCCACTTTTCCAGCTGCTGCCGGCTCGTCCTTTTTGGCCTTCTTGCTCTTTTTCTTCTTGCGCTTGCCACGAAGCTCCTCGCCGGGAGCCGTGATTTCGATCTTGCCTATAACACGTGTTCCGGCCAGTTTTTCCTTATGGCCCCGGATGATATCGATGGAATCTTCGTCGTCAAGCAACAATTCCTCCTCCTCGTCCACTTCCGAGATCTCGATATCATCGTCGGCATCATCCGGGTCGTATTCTTCCGGCGGTGATGGCTGCTTCTCGGCAACCTCCTTCTCTTCGCTTTCCACCGGTTCATCGGCCGCTGTTTTTTCAGCGGGCTCCTTCTTATCCGGCTGTTCTGTTTTCGTATCCTTGTCGGCCTTCTCTTTATCCTTATCCTTGGCAACAGGTTCTTTTTCTGCGGTTTCCGGCTCTGCAATTTCTTCTTCAGCAGCCTTCTGGCCTTCTTTTTCCTTCTTCTCGTCCAGCGGTTCCAACGGAAGCGTCTGGTCTTCTGATCCGGGAACATCCTGCGGCTGCAGGTCGTCCATCGGCTCCAGAAAACTGTCGATTGTCACCGACTCATTTCGGGTGGACCGGAAAGTGCTTCGGCGTTCCTCGTACTCTTCACGTGCACGGACATGATCCCTGCTTTTGGCCTTGTCTTCACCGTAAACCGATTCCAGGGCGGAATACATCTCAGGCGTAATTTTCGCATTGGGTTTGTTCTCAATGGAAAACCCGTTTTCGTTCAATGAATCCACAA
>SKYW01000090.1 GCA_007127695.1 Balneolales bacterium
CCCAGTATCAATCGCATCAACAACCAGCGGGTGACCTATATCACCGCCAACCTGGAGAGGGGAGTCCACCTGGGCGATGCCGTTGCCATGATCCAGCGGGAACTGCGTGAATTTCCGATGCCGGAAGGTTTTTCGGTCTACTTCGGCGGCGAGTTCGAGGAGCAGCAGAAGGCCCAGCGCGACTTCATCCTTTCCATCATCATGGCGCTTGCACTCATTTACATGGTCATGGCGGCACAGTTCGAGCGGTTCATCGACCCGCTTATCGTCATGTTCTCGGTTCCGCTGGCGCTTATCGGCGTAGTGCCGGCGCTCCTGCTCACCGGAACGACGCTCAACCTGCAGAGCTTCATGGGCATGGTGATGCTGATCGGTATCGTGGTCAATAACGCCATCGTGCTGGTGGATTACATCAACCTGATGCGCCGGGAGCAGAAGCTGCCGCTATACCAGGCGGTGGTGGAGGCGGGCAGGCTGCGTCTGCGTCCCATCCTGATGACCACCATAACCACCACTCTGGCCATGCTGCCTCTTGCCTTCGGAACCGGTTCGGGCGGCGAGATCCAGGCCTCCCTGGCGCGCGTGGTCATCGGCGGGCTCTCCGTATCGGCCCTGATTACGCTGATCTTCATCCCCATCGTGTATGTTTCGGTGACCTCGGGCTTCGGCTGGCTCCGGAGCAAACTGCCGTCATGGCACGGCCAGACAGGCGATGCCTCCGGTGAAACACCCTCCCCGGCCGCCACGGTCACGGACTGAGACGCTCCCCGGGTTCATTAATGCATTAATGCCGGAACATCTCTACATTATGTCCTGTTACTATAGAAAGGTCTGAATCGCCACGCGGCGGGACAGTACGCAACCCGGAATAAAAAATTATTGTCATGAAGAAACCGGTCATTGTCGGACTTGGAGAAGTTCTGTGGGATGTGTTCCCAGAATACAAACGCGCCGGAGGCGCCCCGGCCAACGTCGCATACCATGCGCGGCAGCTGGGCAACGAAGGCATCCCTGCCAGCAGGGTGGGTGTGGACGACGACGGCAGGGAACTGCTGGATGTGCTCACCGCCAACGGGCTCGATACCTCACATGTGCAGCGGGACGAGGTCGCCCCGACAGGCACCGTGGAAGTAACCATGACCGACGGCGAGGCGTCCTACTCCATCCCCCGGGATTCCGCCTGGGACCGGCTGGCCATGACGTCGCAATGGCTCGACCTGGCCCGCAGCGCCGATGCCGTCTGCTTCGGCACACTGGCGCAGCGCGACGAAATCAGCCGCCGCACCATCCGTGAATTCCTGGCGCAGACACTCGATGCGTGCACCAAAATCGCCGATATCAACCTGCGTCCCCCGCACTACACCAAAGAGGTCATCGAAGCCAGCCTCGACCTGGCCGATGTGGTCAAGCTCAACGAGCAGGAGTGGAAGGAGATCCGCCGCATGTTCGGCGTCGACGATCTGAACCGCTGGCTGTTCACCGAAAAGCAGGTCCGCATCATCTGCCTCACAAAGGGGGGCGACGGCGCCGAGCTCATCACGCCCGACGAGCACCTGGTCGAGCCGGTCCACCCGATCGAAGATTCCAACGGCGATTCCGTCGGCGTTGGCGATGCGTTCACCGCGGCCCTGACGCACCACCTGCTGCGCAATTCGCCGCTTGACGTGGCCATTTCCTCGGCCAACCGCTACGCCGCACAGGTCTTCGCCCGCAAAGGGGCCACACCGAAACTGCCCGATGCGGTGATCGACGCCGTGCGTTGAAGCAGGCCATACCGGCTCCGGCCGTCGCAAGTCCGGCAACCGTATCCACCCGAAAAAAAGGACCGACGGATAACAATGGCCGGCCCGGAAACAACAAGCGCGACCGACAGCACATTTAGCGACACAACAGGAAACACACATAAGCAACAATGGCATTAAAAACCTGGAATCCCCGTTCCGTATCGCAGTACATTCCCCTGAACATCACCCGGAAGGAGTGGAAGTCAGGCGACAAGCGTGAGCTGATGAAACGGGAAATCCTTGAGCGTTACGAGTCCAGCTACAAGCGCTACCCGTTCCTCAAACGGCGCATCAACAAAAGTTTCGACGATTTCTGGCGGTTTTACACGTCCATTTACGGCGACGGCTACGAGCAGCAGCTCTGGGTCATCCGCATCTTCGACTCCATCGTGCAGGGACTCAAGGACCGCAGGAAGGATATGCAGCAGCTGGACAAGGAGCGCGAGCAGAACCAGCTCTGGTTCCAGAGCGAGGAGCTGGTAGGCGGGGTGCTGTATGTGGACCTTTTTTCCGGCGACCTGAGGAAAATGCGCGACAAAATCCCCTATCTCAAGGAGATGGGCATCAACTTCCTGCACCTGATGCCGCTGCTGCGTCCCCGCGACGGCCTCAACGACGGCGGCTACGCCGTGCAGAACTACCGCGACGTGGACCGCCGCCTGGGCACCTACGACGACCTGCGCAAACTCTCGCGCGTCCTCCACCAGGAAGGCATCAACCTGGTGCTCGATTTTGTGATGAACCACACCGCCAAGGAGCACGGATGGGCACAGGCCGCCA
>SKYW01000045.1 GCA_007127695.1 Balneolales bacterium
CATTGGATAGCTGCTTTTCTTGAAAGCAACAAATGTGGAGATACAAAAACAGCTCCTCCAATCATACTGTTTTTGAAAACCAGGTTACAGGGACAAAACCTGGTTTTTCTTTTTTTTTATACTCAAACAGGCTACAAAAAAACAAATCCGGACTGTCGAATTTATTAAAATCATTTCACTTTAACGGTAACTAATTTACATAAACCTTTTCCTGTTGTCAAGTCTGATTTTTAAAAAAACAGAGACGTTGTCATCCCAACTCAAAAACGATTCCATATATCGTTTTGAGTTGGGCTTTCCCGGGAAGAAGCTTATCAGGTGTGTTGCTGATCCAACAGTTTTTTACACTCTTCCACCACGCGCTCTACCGTAAAACCAAGTGCCTTCATGGCTTCACCCCCCGGCGCCGATACGCCGAATTGTTCGAGCGATATGTTAATACCTCCAAGGCCGGTATACTTCTCCCAACCAAGTGCCACACCGGCTTCAATGGAAATCCGATTCATAATATTCGGAGGCAGAACCGATTCACGGTAGGAAGCTGGTTGCCGGTCGAAAATTTCATGGCATGCCATGTTAACCACTCTGGCCTGGACACCATCTTCAAGCAGTTGTTTCCGCGCACCAAGAGCAAGCTGAACTTCAGACCCGGTTGCTATGAGAATCAATTCGTCTTTCTCACTACCTGCCATGACATATCCCCCCTTCGTAACCTCACTTGCCGGAACGATATCGCTTCTGTCAAAAATGGGTAGCCCTTGACGCGTGAGAATCAATGCGGTGGGACCATCCGTGCGTTCCAGGGCCATTTTCCAGGCATGGGCTGTTTCATTGGCATCGGCCGGACGAATGACATTCAGATTGGGTATGGTCCGCAGTGACGGTATGTGCTCAACCGGCTGATGGGTCGGACCGTCTTCGCCCAGGCCAATGCTGTCGTGCGTGAATACGTAAACCACCGGCACGCCCATCAAGGCGGCAAGCCGTATCGTCGGTCGCATGTAATCAGAAAAAACAAGGAACGTACCTCCATACGGACGCAATCCACTCAATGCCATACCGTTCATTATGGCTCCCATGCCATGTTCACGAATGCCATAGCGGATGTAGCGACCGGAATAGTTATCCGCTGAGAAGTCCTGAAGCGTTTTCACCAGAGTGTTGTTGGATGGGGTCAGGTCCGCCGATCCCCCAATGATAAAGGGACTCTCTCCTACCACTTTCTCAAGTACTTTGCCAGAGGCTTGACGTGTGGCCATTTTGCCCGCATCTGGAGCGAATTCCGGTAGTACTTCATCCCAGTTAATATTCAACTCGCCTTTTTGAAAACCGGTAAATGCTTCATAAAGCTCCGGATATTTCTCCTTGTAAGCAGCAAGTCCATCCTCCCATTCTTTTTCCAGCTGCTGGCCCCTGGAAACTGATTTCTGGAACACTTCAAGGGCCTGATCAGGAATGAAAAAGGACTTTTCTGGATCGAAACCCAGGTTTCCCTTAGTCAGTTTCGCTTCCTCTTCTCCCAAAGCAGCACCATGGATACCAGCCGTATCCTGCTTGTTCGGACTGCCATATCCAATATTGGTTTTTGTTGCGATCAGGGATGGTTTACCGCCATTGTTATCCAGGCAACTTGCGAGCGCCTTCGAAATGGAATCCAGGTCATTGCCATCGGCTTTCACCACATTCCAGCCATATGCTTCAAACCTTTTAGGCACATCTTCAGAGAAGGACAAATCCGTGCTTCCATCAATTGTTATGCCATTGTCATCATAAAAGTAGATCAGATTGTCCAGTTTCAGGTGTCCGGCAAGCGAGGCGGCTTCGCTCTGAACCCCTTCCATCAGGTCGCCGTCACTGACAATGGCATAGATTTTGTAATCAAATGGCTTAAAATCGCCCCGGTTGAAGTAGGATGCGAGATATTTTTGCGCCAATGCCATACCCACTCCGTTACCAAACCCCTGTCCCAGAGGACCGGTAGTTGTTTCCACGCCAGGGGTGTGGCCGTATTCCGGGTGACCGGGCGTCTTGCTGTTCAACTGGCGGAATTGCCGGATATCTTCCAGCGACAGGTCATACCCGGTAAGATGAAGCAGAGAGTAGAGCAGCATGGAGCCGTGTCCGGCCGAGAGTACAAAACGATCACGATTCAGCCATTGCGGATTTTTAGGATTGTGACGCAGATACCTGGTCCAGAGCAGATAGGAGAGCGGTGCCGTTCCCATGGGCATTCCGGGATGTCCGCAGGTTGCTTTTTCCACGGCATCGACAGACAAGGTTCTGATTGTATTAATACAAAGTGTGTCAAGGTCAATTCTGTTTTTCATCTATTTACTTCAATTGTTTGATATTAATGGACATAGGACATTTTTTTCGCAACCCTGTTCGTGTCAATTCAAACGAAACAAGACGGAAACCAATTTTATTTTGCATATTCCTGAGGAACATACGCCTTGCATTTCTTATCAGCAAATACCGGCTTGATTTTTGCAAAACGCTGTATACCATTGACAAGCGGCACACTGACCCAATCCTCCCCGATAAGAGGACGCGCATAACGGACAAAATCATCCGTCACGTCGCTGCGATCATCGGTAATCCAGTGTTCCGGGAATTCACGCTCGGAATTGGCGACCATGTCCAGCGGTACTTTATCGTAATCCACCATGTAAATGTCACCAGGTCGCCGAAGGATGGTGGCCATATAACCCGATCCCTCGTCTTTTGCCACCATAACGGCTTTTTGTCCGACCCGGTAAGCCTCCTCCAGGTCTACAGCCGAAGCGTAGATCATGTTGTGGCGCTGATCCGTACCGCTTACATTGACCCTTGCAGCGCCGCGCGCACCGATTCCCACTTCATTCAGATGGTTTACGAGCTTTTGTCCGACCGTGATCTTGCTGGCCGAGAACTGAGTGTGACCGAACGAATCCTTCGTCTCCCCAATATCTCCCATGGGAAATCCTTCGCTCACTACCACAATTGACCGACTATGCTTTTTCACATTGTCATTGACCCTGTCTGTGAGTTCATCCAGCGTGATATTGGATTCCTTCATGAAAATCTGCAGGGGCAGTTCCCGGTGCGGGTCAGCAAGCCTTACTGCAGCCGGTATGTAGCCGATTTTCCGGCCCATGACCTGGATGACCATCACGGGATCAGCCGGCGAGGAGCCCTTGTTCTCCTCGTTGGCATTCTGGATGTTCAGCGCCCAGTACCGCGCCACACTGCCATATCCGGGAGTGTGGTCGATGAGCTTGAACTCCGAATCCCCGACGTCATTGTCGATGGTTTTCGGCACGCCGGTACCGATCAGCTCAAGGCCTTTCTCCTGCGCCAGTTTGGCTACCTTGTTGGCTGTGTCCATCGAGTCGTTGCCACCGATGTAGAAAAAGTACCCGATGTTGTGGGCTTTGAGAACCTCCACCACCCGATTGAAATCGGCCTCCTGGTGCTCTTTGAGCTTGTAGCGGCAGGTGCCAATAGACCCGGCGGCCGGGGTCGTCCGCAGCAGGGCTATTTCGTCAGCCGGTTGTGCGGTCATGTTGATCAGTTCTTCTTTCAATACGCCCTCGATGCCATGATTGCCCGCATATACAGTACCGAACACATCCGGGAACTGCTTGCAGGTTTCGACTATGGCGCGCAGGGAGTTGTTGATCACCGGTGTGGGACCGCCTGATTGTGCAACAAGTACATTTTTGCTGTTCATAAGTTTTCCTCCAGGATTATTCGTTTTTCCGGCGACTAAATTTTCATCCATTCGGTGTGGAAGAAACCTTCCTTGTCTGTGCGCTCATACGTGTGCGCACCGAAATAATCGCGTTGCGCCTGCAGCAGATTGGCACCAAGGCGTGCGGACCGATAGGAATCATAGTAGCTCAGTGCAGAACTGAATGCAGGGATCGGGATTCCGAGTTTCGAGGCTGAAGCCACCACCTCCCTCCAAGGCATCTGTGCTTTTTGAATGGATTTGCTGAAATAGGGATCCAGCAGCAGGTTTTTCAGATCGGGATTATTGTCGTAGGCATTCTTGATATGCTGCAGAAAGTGGGCACGGATGATGCACCCCCCTCTCCATATCATGGAAATTTCTCCGAGTTTCAGATCCCAGCCATACTCGTCGCTTGCCGCCTGCATGAGCGCAAAACCTTGAGCGTAGGAACATATTTTGGATGCATAGAGTGCATCCCGGACCGCATTTTTGAAGGTTTCTGCATCTCCATCAAAAGAACCGGCATCGGGTCCGGACAGAATCTTGGATGCTTCCACCCGCTCCTGCTTCAGGGATGAAATGATGCGTGCAAAAACGGCCTCTGCAATCGTGGGGGTGGATACGCCTGTATCCAGCGCCGCCCTTACCGTCCATTTGCCGGTGCCTTTTTGTCCGGCAGTATCCAGGATCACATCCACAAGGGGTTTGCCGGTATCGGCATCAGTCTTTCCAAGGATATCTGCGGTAATTTCGATGAGGTAGGAATCAAGATCCCCCGAATTCCACTCATTGAATGTTTCATGCAGCTGCTGTGCATCCATGCCAAGCACATGCTTGAGCAGTATGTATGCTTCGGTGATCAGTTGCATGTCGCCATATTCGATCCCGTTGTGGACCATTTTCACAAAATGTCCAGCACCTGCCGTGCCAATATGCGTGCTGCATGGCTCGCCGTTTACCTGCGCGGAAATTTTTGTGAAGATCGGCTCTACAAGTTCGTAAGCCTTCTTTTGTCCGCCGGGCATGATGGATGGACCTTTGAGTGCGCCTTCTTCACCACCGCTGACACCTGTTCCGATGAACAAAATACCTTCGTTCTCGAGCCATTCCGATCTGCGCTCGGTATCCTGGTAATCGGAATTTCCTCCATCGATGATCAGATCGCCTTTGTCCAGAAGCGGTAACAGCGATTCAATGGTCTTGTCCACCGGCTCACCGGCTTTTACCATGAGCATGATTTTCCGGGGGCTTTCCACCGCATTGACGAAATCTTCCAGCGTGTACGCCGGATAAATATTTTTGCCTTTTGCCTTGCTCGCGGCAAATTCCCTGGTTTTCCCTTCAGAACGGTTGTAAACCGCAACAGAGAAACCTTTCGATTCCATATTCAGCACGAGGTTTTCCCCCATGACAGCCAGTCCGATCAATCCAATATCATTCTTTTTCATGTGTTTATAATTTTAGATTTCTAAGGTCACATAGAATGTCCATGACGATGATAATCATGCTCCTGAGTGTCAGTAGATGGCTGTCATGTTCATTTCATTGTCCTAAATGTTTTGTTTTTCAGTTTTGTGTAAACAGCCTGCAGCTCTGATTTAAGGGCAGCTGCATGTTTTTCTTTTTCTCATAAATAAAATTTCAACTGCGTCACTTCCCGGGCTTTTCATCCTTTAGACGGTACAGAATCTCCCCGGCTTTGGGCACATGCAGTATCCCCTCCTGCTCACGGTCACGGTAAGCGTCAATGTCGATGGAGGCCGGATCCATATAGCCCAAATTTATCTTTCGGCAGCGTTCTTCCGGAATTGACGTGGCGAGAATTACATCGACATTCGGTATTTCCACTTCGTTTTCGTAGGTACCGCTGCCCTTGACATGGGTTGAATGCGCAAGCACACCTCGCGGAATATGCCCGAACTTGTCCATTTGTTTCATGAAGTAATCACGGACATGATACCCGATCTCGTCGATATGCTTGCCATGGGTATAGGACACTTCGGTGATATGAGGAGCGTAAATAATCAGTTTTCCACCTTTCCGGATGACCGGTTCCAGTTTGTACATGCACTTACCTGCGGTCCAGACGTCTTCATACATGGGCGGTGCTACCGAGAGCACTTCCCTGAAGGGTTTGTCCACAAACCGGATATGCTCTTGTGCTGACAGATCAGCGGCACGATCCCAGGCCTCCTCCGGACTTCCGGCAAAGATGCCCTTCACCCCCTTTCCCTTTATCACCATGCTAAAACAGGTCTTGGGCAAATCGATTTTGGAAGCCGCAAGATCCACGACCTCGCGAATCGGCGTATACTTTGTGCCGATGACCTCGCGATTGGTGATCACCGCACCCAGCCAGTGGAAAAAGTTCAGGATCTCAGGGCCGGATATCCCTGGAAAGAAGTACTTGTTGCCACCGGAGAAACCAACAACTTCGTGTGGAAATGAGGGAGCGAGAACCATCAGGTGATCATAGTCATAAATCAGTTTGTTGATATGCACGGGCACGTCTTCTCCGAACAGGCCGCCCGATATTTTCTCAACCTCGGACTTGCTTATCCACCCGATTTCCCTGAGCTGGTTGGGATCATCCCAGCGGTGGTTGTACACCTTGTAGCGGGGTATTTCGCTGCCTGCACGGCCCAGTATGCGGTCTACGGCCTCATCGGACATGGGTTGATGGGTTCCCAGGGCGATTAGATAACTGAGTTCTCCGACCCGGGGGCCCAGCTGCTCATGCATCAATCTGTAAAATATGTGCAAGGGCATGGTACGGGTGCTGTCAGGAATGATGACAAGCACCTTCTTCCCGTCCACATCAATATTTGCCAGTGATTCAGCCATGAACCCGCTGAGCTCTTCTTCTGACAAATTATCCTGTAAGGATATTTTTTGCTTTAGCATAGCCATTCAGATTTTTGGGTTGTATTCCCTTGCCTATTGATCAAATCTATCCGGGTACCGATAGTTGTGACGCCTGCGCAAACGGATTCCATGTCGCAACACGGATACCCTTCGGTAGCCGTGCGTGGACTACAGTCCGTCACTTTCTCTTCCATGGTGGTGTTTCCGGCAGATGGTCAAGGAACTCCGAAATCAGTTTCTCCTCGTAGCTGCCTGCATAATTCCCACTCATGAAAACATCAGCGGCCTCTTCATAAAAACGTTGCCACGAAACATCCTCTTCACCCGGCATAATGGGATAGAACAGGGCGTTGTTTGCCTTGGCCGCTTTCATGTCGCCGGGCGCGTCCCCGATCATAAGAATGCGATCATTCTTGTACTTGTTCACGGCAGCCAGTGACAGATGTTCCTTTTTTGATCCCATTTCCTGTCCGGCTATCACGCGCACAAAATGGTCGATCCTGTTTTCACTCCATTCCTTGTTCAATGCATCACCAGGTGTGGCGGATACCACCAGCATGTCGGCGAAGTCCTGCATCTTTCCAAGGCTTTGCACCACATAGGGAAACGGCGGGATACCCGACACCATCTCGTCGACGGTGCGGTTTACCGCATGGCTCCATTCCCGTGCCTGCAGAAGCTCTTCGGTCTCCCCTTTTTCGGCGATGTATTCGTCAAGCGAGGGGTTGCTCAATGGCCTTCCCGAATCGATGAATGCACGGATTTCCGGCAAGTCCGGAATCGAAATGTTACGTTTCAGGACATCGTCCCAGTCGCGAAGCAGATCCAGGCTCATGACCAGCGCAGGAAAACGGTTGATGCCACGCCAACGGGAGTAGAGGTTGACAAATTCCGCGGAATCCCGGGCGTATTTTGAGACCGCCTGAAGATTCCAGTATTTGATATTGTTTGGTATGAAGCACTCTTTATGCTTGATTTCCATGGTATCGAAGACGCAGCCATCGGAATCAATGCCGATGAAAAAATCTTTTTCCGGTTGCAGCTCTTCTAAAATTCTGTTTGGGCTATTGTTCTTCATCGTTATTCGGTTTACTATTTGTTCAGCAGCACAGGACCGCTTATTGTGAGTTGTTGGGCACGTTCGGTGCGGCTTTTGGAAGGCGTGAGTATGAAAAATACCGTAGTGCATTGGTGTAGCAGAGTTTCTCCAGCAAGTCCGCCAGGAGTCTGTCGTCGGCCGGAATTATGCCGGCATCCACATCGGAGCCAAGCATGTTGCAGAGTATCCTCCGGAAGTACTCGTGCCTGGGAAATGATAAAAAGCTCCTTGAGTCGGTGACCATGCCCACAAACTGACTGAGCAGGCTCATGTTGGAAAGCGTTTGCAGCTGCGATTCCATCCCTTCCTTCTGATCATGGAACCACCATCCAGGTCCATGCTGGATTTTACCCGGAATGCCATCACCCATGAAGGTCCCGGCCAGTGATGCCAGCACTTCGTTGTAAGATGAGTTCAGGTTGTAGAGGATGGTTTTTGGAAGCTGGTCTTTCTGTTCCAAACGATCGAGAAACCGCACGAGCGGCCGGGCAAGACGGGAGTCACCGATGGAGTCAAACCCGGCATCGGGCCCAACCCTGCGATACATTTTTGTATTGTTGCTCCTCATTGCACCGATATGCATTTGAAAGGCCCATCCCTTTTCATGATCCATTACGGCAAATTCATGCATCAGCGCTGACTTGAACTTGCGCTCACCGGCCGCATCCGGTTTTATTCCGTTGCATGAATCCTGAAAAATTTTCCCGATCTCCTGTTCCGTGTAGTCGTCAGCGCAGGGCTCTTCGATGCCATGGTCTGATGCCCGGCACCCCCTTTCATGAAAATAATCGTGGCGCTGTCTCAGGGCTTCCAGAAATGTGGGATACCCGGTAATCGTGATACCGGAAAGCGATTCAAGTTTTCTGACATATTCTCCGAAAAACACCGGATCTTCGACCTTCATGGCATTGTCCGGGCGGTAGGTGGGAAACATCACGAAGTCTTCAACACCTTCCTCTTCCAGCTGCTTATGCTCCTGCAGCGTGTCTGCGGCATCATCCGTGGAGCAGATGACCTGGACCTTCATTTTTTTCAAAAGGTTCCGGGTTGAAAACTCCCGGGACTGCAGCATTTCAGTGGTTTTATCCCAGATTCCCGGCGCGGTCTCCTCGTTCAGTTGCTCGTCGATATCAAAGTATCTCTTCAACTCAAGGTGCGTCCAGTGATATAGCGGATTTTTAAGCGTAAGTGGAACCGTTTTCGCCCATGCCAGGAACTTGTCCCTGTCCGTGACACCCCTGCCCATGACATGATCACCGTCTGTGGCAACCTTGTCCGAGGCATCCTTGCCGGTGAGATCCCTGCCGTTACCTTCCCTGCCGGTTATGTATTGCTCCGGTATGCCTGCAATGCGCATGGCGCGCCATTTGTAATGATCTCCCTTCAGCCAGATATCTGTGATATTGGCATAGGTGGTATCCTCCAATACTTCCTGCGGGGGCAGGTGGTTGTGGTAATCCACAACAGGAAGTGACCCGGCATGTTCATGATACAGGCGTTGCGCTGTCTTTGATTGCAACAGAAAGTCATCATGAATGAAATTGCCCATTTTGTTTCCTCCGGTACTCATTATCTCACGAAATTTCTACTGATTCGGATGCTTTATTTGCTTTATATGGACATGGCCGTAAATCCACCATCAACAGGTACGATTGCCCCTGTTACGTAAGAAGACGCCTTGTCCGAGGCAAGCCAGAGCACGGCCCCACACATCTCATCCGGTTCTCCATAGCGCTTGATGGCAGAATGCTGCAAAATGGATTCCCTTCTTTCCTCTGACAGAATCTCGCGATTTTGTTCACCGGGAATGAATCCGGGCATGATGGCATTCACCCGGATTTCAGGCGCCCATTCTCTGGCCATGTAGCGTGTCATGTTGTTTACGGCCGCTTTTGACATTCCATACACAAATACTTTCGACAGTGGGATATCGGAAGAGACCGATGTCAGATTGATGATGCTTCCTTTTTTTCCTTTTGCAATCAGGTTGCGTGCAACCGCCCTGTTGGTCCAGTACACACCTTTCAGGTTGATGTCCATTATCTTGTCCCATTCCTCTCCGTCAATATCCATGATGGATGTTGCAGAATTGATACCGGAAGCATTTACAAGGATGTCCACATCATCCCATTGGCTTCCGATATCGGCGATGGTCTGGATAATGGAATCTTCGTTTCTGACATCCATCTGCCACGGTCGGGCCGTTAATCCCTGCGAAACAAGGCTGTCACAAATCTCTTCGGCTTTTTTTTGATTGCCCTGGTAAATTATTGCAGTATGTGCCCCCGCCTTGGCCAA
>SKYW01000072.1 GCA_007127695.1 Balneolales bacterium
AACCCGACAATCCCGAATACCTGCGGGGCCCACACTGGGTGGATGAGGCCGTGCGAGACCTCACGGCCCTCGGTGGCGCAGCGGTGCTCACCCTGACAGTCATCTTCGTTTTCGGCTACCTGACCCTCGACTCACTTCTCACCCGACTCGAAACCAACTCCCGCATCCGCATCTACACCATCAGCATCGCCATCCTGGCCACCATTATCGTCGGTGTATCCAGGGTGCTGCTAGGGGTCCACTACCCCACCGACGTGCTGTTCGGCTGGACCATGGGCTTCTTCTGGGCATCACTTTGCTGGTTCTTGATGATCGTCCTACAGGACCAGAAACTGGTGGAAGCCCGGCTCGAGGTAGAGCCGGACGTGGAAGATGAATACAACCACGGTGATCATGACGACGGTGAGGATAACCAGAACAGCACCGTATAATAAATATACTCAGGCAACCCGGATAAGCACCATGGTGATGTCGTCATGCTGAGGTTCATCGCCGGCGAAGTGGCCAAGGTGTGATTGCATAACGTCAAGTGCCTTTGAGGCCGTTGAAAACTCCGCCGATGCAAGGAACGCATCCGCCAGTCGGTCCTCTCCGAATAAAACCCGGTCGCCGTTGCGCGCCTCATTGATGCCATCGGTATATAGCAGTAGATGGTCCCCGGGGTCAAGCGTCAACACCTTTCGGGCATAACTCACCTCCGCAGTGACGCCCAGCGGCAGGCGCGGGCCGTGTGACGCGATCGTGGCCACTTTCCCGTCCCGCAACAGCAAAGGCGGCATCTGTCCCGCATTGGTGAATGTAAACGTTTTTTTCCGGGCATCCAGAATCCCGTACAACATGGCAGCAAACATGCGCCGGTCACTTTTCCGAAAAAGCGGACGGTTTATGCGGATAAGTACCTCGGCCGGATTTGTACGGTGGATGGCCTCGGTGTTGAGCATGCCGCTGACCATGACCGCGGTCATCGCCGCCTTCATACCCTTTCCGCTGACATCGGCCACGGCGATTGCCATTTCCGCATCTTTTTCGTCCCCATCCGGCCGGATATAATCGAAAAAATCACCGCCGACTTCCGTTGCCGGCAGGCACATGCCGGCGATATCAAACCCGGCGCAATCGGGTGCCTCTGATGGCATGATCCCCATCTGCATTTCCCGGGCTGTTTCCAGTTCACCCTGAAGCCGCTCTCTTTCCAGCTGAATCCTGTAGCCCTCCTTCAGATTCAAGCGCATGGTGTGATAAGAGACGGCGAAAATACCAACCCCGGCAATGACCACAAAGGTCACCAGCCAATAGCCGAGTGAGTCACCTATATCAAACTGAATCGTAAATCCCGGGAACAGTATATCGTAGACAGCTCCTGAAAACCACTGCAAGTTGAACAGGCCGAAAACAAAACCGATGAAAGCAAACAGCAGCCCGCTCCCTTCGCGCAGGATCTTTCCATAAGTTTTGACCCGATCCCAGATCAACAGCCGGAACACCCAGATCAAGAGCAAAATGTGCAAAAAGACAAAATAACTGTAAAGAAGCTGCAGGATAAGGGTACGCAGTCCGGCAGCCGGGACCTCAGGCCAGGTTCCGTAGTTCATGAACCAGTTGATCAGCGCCAGGCCGGTTGCGATAGTCAACCAGATCAACAGCTCTTTGCCCAGTGGAGTCTCTTTGTTCAGTTCGGTCTGTGACATGTTTCTCTGTTCTTTGGCTGCACGGATATGTTACGGTAAATCCCGCCTGATCTATTCCGCCTGATCTATTCCTCTTCCTCGAGTACATTTTCCAGTTCTTCGAGTTCCTGCCTCTGCCGGGCAACAATGCGACGCATTTCATCAACCTTTTCTTCGGCACGCGATATGCGATCGCGCAGGTTCCGGGCTTCCTCGGGGGTAATTTCACCTGCTTGTTCACGGAGGTCAACCCGCGCTCTTCCCTCATCAATGCGATTCTCGTTTGTCTGGATCTGCTCTTCCTGTTCCTGTATCCGTTGCATGGCAAGTGCTCTCATTTCCATTCCTCTCGCCCTCGCCTCGGCAGCTCTTTGCTGTCCGAATTCACGACCGGTCATCCCATCCATGTCGGAACGCATCTGCTGACCACGTCCGCGCTCTTCCGCGGCAACCGTATCGGCCTGCTGGCGCATCTGCTGACCACGTCCGCGCTCTTCCGCGGCAACCGTATCGGCCTGCTGGCGCATCTGCTGACCACGTCCGCGCCCTTCCGCGGCAACAGTGTCAGCCTGTTCGCGCGCCTGTTGACCGAGCCCCCTGCCACGCGTTTCCTGCACTACTGAGTCGGCCTGCTGCCTTGTCTGCCGGGCTCTTTGTCGCACATCATCCTGACCCATGGCGGGATCATGCACAAAAAAAAGTACTATTAATAGAATAAGTCCTTTTTTCATAGTCATCATATTCCGTCTAAAAGTTCATCGACTTCATTTTGGGTGGCTTCCATCTCCTCCTCGGAAGACCGGAGCTCTTCTTCGAGCCTCTCGACAGATTGTTCGACATCTTCAAGTTCCACTGTCTCATCAACCACTGCAGGCAGGTCTGCTTGATCGGTCTCCTTCGAACAAGCAAAAATGAATCCGGCCATCAACAAAATCACAATATATTTTTCCATGGATATTTCCCTCAGGTCATTTTTGGATAATGCAGAATTGAACACAAAACACGGAAATGCTTGCTGCGGCCACATCCAAAACGGGTTTTATTCCATCAGGTTGCATTTCATCCCTTACCGAAAAATCCGCATTAATTCCCAACATGGCAAGCTCGGATCTCACTGCACCTCAAGCGTTGTATTCCGCCCTGCCGCACACCAGTCAAGACATTACACTACCATGTTTCATTCATTAAATGTCACCGTGCGAATGTCAAAGGACACACCCACAGTGGCAGGCTCATCGATCAGTTTTTGCTTACCGGTGGGATTCCTGTCCAGTGCCGCCTCTGTGATATAGAGTGTCATTTCCATGCTCTCACCAGCCGCAAGCCAGACGCTCCCGGTCACCATGTCCGTGTAGCCCGTGGAAAAAAGAACGTTCTCTTCCTCGTCTATCAGGGAAATCCCCATCATGATATCATCAATGTCACGGTCCCCCATGTTTGTGACCGTTATAACCGGCATCTTTCCGGGCTCAAGCTGCTTGAATTGGCCGGAAAGCACGTCGTCAGTTTGATTGCTGATGGCCGCAGAAGTACAGGATGCAATCAACAGTATGAATAATACAGCCCTCATATACCCTTCTTTTTTTTGATATTTTTGGATGCCGGGCAGGTTCAAAGAATCTGTCACCGTCCGGTATAATGCTATTTGCCGTACAACATTTCCAGCTTGTCACCAACTTTCCCAAAGCGATACCGCTGAATTGCATAAATAATGGATACAGCTGTCAATATCACCAAATAGTAGGACCAAACCTCATCCAAAGCAAGCATGAGCGGCAAAAAGAAAAGAAGCAAAACAACATAAACGTTTAGAAATCCGGTTAAGAGTACCTTTTTTCTGTCTTTCGAGACGTGTATCAATCCACGCATAACCGGAGCATACCGGAGCCAGTAGATGCCGTATGCCTTCTCCCTGAATGCGATCTCCCGCATGGAAATTGCCCGGAACACCAAAGGCAGCGACAAGTTGGAATGATGGATACGCTCCAGCTCATCCGCAAACTCCGGCCGAAAGCTTCTGATGCTAACTTTCCGCCGGAAAACAGGTATTCCATGGCGAAAATAGATGCTCATCCATGTCCATGATGCGAATATCTCGACAAGCAGAAGTAATACCAGGATGTAAAAAACAGGGTTGCCCATGAGAAAAGTTGGCGTGGCCGCTCCTCTTTCAATCTTCCGACCGGGTATGCCGTAAAGGTGTTATCCCGTACAGGAGTTATCTGGATTTTATTGATGAAAAGTTACAAATTCCTTTGGTGATAAATCGTTGTAAAACTTCAAAAGCACGTGTATCCGGATCAATTCTGGGATTATGCCGCCTTTCACTATCCATATTGCAAGCCAATGATCGAAAGACTCATATCGGGAGCACAGACCGGGGCCGACCGTGCCGCGCTGGACGTGGCTCTGGAGCTCGGGATCCCCTGTGGAGGTTGGGTTCCGAAGGGACGTCTGGCCGAGAATGGCATTATTCCGGATCACTATCCAAATCTGACAGAGACACCCTCTGCTGCCGTGGAGGTTCGCACAGAGTGGAATATCCGCGACTCCGACGCCACACTCATCCTCTCTCACGGTCCACTGGATGGCGGCTCGCTTTATACCCAAATCAAAGCCGAAGAACTCGGCAAGCCCTGGCTGCATATCGATCTGTCGGAAACCGGCATCGAACAAGCTTCAGGATCAGTGAATTGCTGGATCTCTGAAGTACGTCCTCGCACACTTAACGTGGCGGGACCACGCGCGTCAAAAGATCCCGTTATATACGAAAAAACCTGCGAACTGCTTCGGCAACTGTTCCGCCAGCTTAATAAGCGATAACTGAAATCGAAAGACACCGCTATCCGTCAGCGTCGCACTCAAAGTGCCTTCAGGAATTCCTTCCAGGGAGATGCCTGCATCGTTTCCGTGTCAGACCGCCCATGAGAACGAATGATCATCGAAGCCTTGTCCACTTGTCCCGGGTCATTCGACTCCACGATATCCACGATATCGTACTGCCCCTTGACGGCATAACTGTCCTTCCAAACCACATCCGGACACTCTTTTCGAATTTTTTCCTTGACCGTATCGGCCATTTTCAGAAAATCATCGGGTTTCTGCAATGCGTTGGGTGATATTTTGCTCAGGATTATGTAGGTACTCATAACTTGCTGTTTTTAAATGTCTGTTATTGTCCTTCGTACATCCTTTTGTACTACTTCATTTAACAAATTTGATTGCCAATACGTTTTTATGTTTTTCAAATAATGAAAATGGCTTTGTGTCACCGTCTGACTATTAGCCTCACCTGATAAACCATTCCGATCTACTGCGGTCCATATTTGTATATGGGTGCAGCTTTTTTAAAACCCAATAAAGCTATTTGATGCTTGATTGGAATGTTTCGTATTCTAAGTTCGTAAATAATCACAAATGCAAAAGCCATGCGACTCCCTCGAAGCCTGATCCTGATAGCTGCAATTCTAATTGTGATTGGAGTCGGATGCATGCTGTTCCAAGACATACAGGTGCCGGAAAGGGTACTGGTGGATAACGGTGAACTGCCTGCCCTGGAATCGGCCGATCACCTGCAGACATCGCTCAGGTTCCATCCGGAGAACCCGCTGATCGCAGACTTGAAACGGAAGCGGGCATCGACCGCGGGGTGTGGAGCTTTCAGGTGCAACAGGCCATGAGCGGTTTATCCCACGCCCATGGGCAGGTACAGATCCGGTTTGGCACCGGGGACCAGGGATCTGCGCAGGAATCCGCCAGCCCGCACCGAAGGCCGGCGGCCCATCGACCCGGAGACCTGATGGTACGGGGCGATTATGTCTACGTCACCTGGATCGATAACAGGTTCACAAGGGGATTCTGGACAAAGCGAAATTTTGCCAAGCAGTTCGTAACAAAAAGTGACGACCGGGGCGGCAGCTTCGGCTCACCGGTTTCGATCAACCCGCCACGCGATAATTCGGAAAATGTGGGTTATTCCGTCATCATGCCCGCAGCTGACGGGGGTGTGCTGATCTTATGGGGTACAAAATGGATGGGTACCGGCGCAAAAAACCAGGATCTTTATTACAGCTGGCTGCAGCCGGATATGCAACGGCTACTTGTCGGGAAAAACATGTTCCCCGGAGACCGGCTTCATGAGACGCTGGTGGATAATCTACTGCACCACCACCGGAACCTGGACGCCCCGTAGCCCGGTACTACCCCTCGCTATCCTTTCGGATTCCCCAACAGCCCGGCATCGCCCACTATCCAGCAGGATACTCAAGCAGCCTGTCGCCTGCTTTTATCGTTGCTCCCTCCCCGTGCGCCAGCGTGGCATTCTGTCCGAAATAGGCACCCTGCAAATCAGGATTCTCATTCATTTCCGTGAGCGTTCTCAAGGGTTCTTTTGGATTGCCGATCAAGCCGCTTTTCTGATCGACGGTCGTGATACTGCATCGCTTGCACGGTTTACGGACGACCAGTTCGTATGAGGAATCCATCGCTGCGAACCGCTCCAGCCTGTCCTCCACGAAAGCCTCCATCCCCCCCAACACGATGTTGGGACGGAAACGGCTCATGGGGACGGGGGATGCGTGATTGGCTTTCAGGCGGCGGTTCAGCTCATCGAGCGATGCCTCCGAGGTGATCAGAAACGGATAACCGTCGGCAAAAGCGGTGTCGGCGCGCTGCCCTTGCATGTGATCCGGATCTACGGGCCTGATGAAATCCGGGGCGAACCTCACCATCCGCAATTCACCTCCATTCCACTCGCCAAGGATCCGTGTCAGCCAACGGGAAACCCCGGGACCTTCATCAAAGACCTCACACCGATCGCCCCAGACGGTGGCTTCCATCCTGTCCCTGCCGTCCGGTGCTTTTTCCAGTTCCACGAAGTGCGGATCCATCCCGTCATGCTCCAAAACCAGCGCTTTCTCATCGATTTTCACCCCGATGGTTGCCATCCTCGGGAGCTTTCGCTGCGTGACAAACATGCCCGTGCTGTCCGTGATCATCCAGTTCCGGTCATGCTTCAAACCGCGCCCCGTCAGCACGGCCTCGTCCAATGAAATGCCTTGCAATGATTTTACAGGATAAATGTACAATCCGATGATCTGTGCCATAGTTCAGTTACATTGAGGGGTGCCGATGAGAACTTCTGATGCTGGTGCTGGTGCCGATCCCATTTCTACTTCAGTTTAACTACATTGGTGCAACTCCTGCAACAGTATTAATACATGCACTTTATTTGCATCAACTATATATGTTGCAATTTTATTGCATCGTTTGTATTTTGAGGTATGGCAAAGCCGGGCGACACATATTACATCCTGATGGGTGACGTGATCAGAAGCAGGGATTACGAACTGAAGGAACTGGGCAGAAATCTGAAGGATTTGGTCCGAAGCGCAAACGAGGATCTAAGCGACAAGACACTCTCCCCCTACACGGTGACCCTTGGCGATGAGTTTCAAGGCGTAACCCGGTCCCTGTCCAGCGGCATCGAAACGTTGTTCTATTTTGAAGAACTGCGGCTTGCAAGAAAGTTGGATTTCAAGCTGCAATATGTCCTGCACTTCGGAGAAATCGAGACCGAAATCAACCCGGAAACTTCCTACGGTATGCTGGGCAAAGGGTTGGCCCAGGCCAGAAACAAACTTGCTGAGAAAAAAAGGGATCGCAAACGCTTCAATTTCAGCCTGGTGGACCCGGAACTATCCCTGCAATTGAACCGGCTGTTCGAGGTGATGGACGGCATCACCGGTCGATGGAAAAAAGATGATTTTACCCTTCTGCTGGACATGATCAACAACGAGAATGACAGGGAAGTAGGCGAAAAGCACAGCAAGGATCGTTCCCAGATTTACAGGCGGCGAAAAACCCTGATGGTCAATGAATACAACCTGATGAAAAAAGTCATTTCAACCTTCATCAACCCCGCTTCAACATGAACTGGTTTTGGCTGTTACTTTCCTACCTGATAATGGAAACCATCATAAACGTGGTGTTCCACATCGTAAGCAGAAAGCTTAAATCGGATGAGAATCGGATCCTGTCCGTTTTTAAAGGCCTGCTGGAACGCATATTTCTCATCACCGGACTTGTACTCGGATTTCCACAGGTCATTATCGCATTTGGTGCATTGAAAATCGGGACCCGCTTTCAAAGGAACAGCAAGATATCGAACGACTATTTTTTGATCGGGAACTTCATATCACTCATGGCGGCCTTGATCTTCAGTCAGCTTGCGGTCCTTCTCCTCACTTGACCAGCATCATCTTGCGCTGAAGGATGACCCCGCCCGTCTCCAGCCGGTACAGATACACCCCGGACGCCAGCCCTGATCCGTCAAAGGGCACCGAATGGACGCCCGACGGCATCACACCATCCACCAGGACGGCCACACGCCGGCCCAGGACATCATACACCTCCAGCCGAGTGTGCTGATCGCTCACAGCCACCTCGAACCGGATGGTCGTTGCCGGATTGAATGGATTGGGATAGTTCTGATGGAGACGGACCCGCTCCGGCAGGTCGGTCATTTCAAGCGCATGTGTTTCAGATGCCTCCCGGTTGTAAGTCCACCGAATGGCATCGGTCCGCAACACGCCATCCATGCCACCGGAACCGGGATAATCAACGACAATGGATATATCGCCGGACATGTCCACCTGGAAAACCCCCACAGGCGCCCAGCTTCCGCTGTTTTCGTTTTGATCGATAATGGCCTCACCCAGCAGTCTCTCCTCACGATACCCGCGGTAACGCGCCCTCTTTACGGCATTTTCGGTTTCGGGCAGCAACACCTCAAGCTCTGACAATCCGGCATCGACATTGCGAACCGTGTAACTTGCACTGGCGCCTGCAGAGCTCGTGTACCGGCTGGATGTCCCCCAAGCATGAGCGTTGCTCTCATGCCAGGTGCCCGTTTCGGTGTAATCGTCCGATTCGTTGTCGATGATCACCTGCTGCCGATCGCTGCCCAGCTGCTCTATCTGCATGGCATCGGCCCGGAGCACCCGTCCCGCCTGATCGGTGTCGGCCATGGACACCGTGACCGTCAACTCGTCACCCGCCTCCGCATCATACGATCCCAGCCACCTCCAGACCGAGCGGTCCGCGTTCTGGTCGACGATCCGCTCCAGGAGCACCTCGCCGTTGACCCGCACTTCATATTTTGCCCGAAGCGCGCTGTTTTTAGCCCCCGGCACAATAAACGACAAAGCATACCGGGTCGACTCGTCAATCGTGAAAAAATACCGGGCCCGGGCATCTTTATTGGCCTCCGAAATCCCGACCCACCTGCTGCTGGATCCATGCGCCTGGGTCACGCTGTAATTCCATGCCCCCGCTTCTTCATAGCTGTCCGCATCTTCGTTGTCGACCAGCTGAAACGGCCCCTTGCCGTATGCCTGCACCGGGATCATGAAAACCGGATTGCCGGGATCGGACGTTTCCACGACCAGGGTGTCGCGGAGGATGCCATAACCTCCTGCGTGAAATTGAAAATCCAGGGTCTGATGGCTGCGACCCGGAACGGTCACCGGGATATTGTCCGGAACGGTCACATCACCGCCCCTGCTCCATGCCCCGGTGATCTCTGCGGTTTCATATCCCCTGTTCTCGAAAATAATGTCGAAACCCTCGGTTTTCCCACGCTGCAGATACCCCAGATCAGGAAGTTCGTCCGATCTCGTCAGGAAGACGGGTGGACGGTACGCCGTGATCCGGACCACATCGGCAGTAAGTGTGGATGCGGCTCCGTCCCCATCCCTCCGGATCTCAACGGCAATGTCGTCCCCCGCCTGGATTTCCAGATCGTAAAGGTAGATCCAGCGGTCCTGAACGATATTCTCCATCGTGCCGGTCCGCACTTCGGAACCATTCAGAAACACGGAATACGGCACTTCGCCGGACAGTTCCGGTCCGGATGGAAACCGGATCTGCACATCATAATGGGCCGCTTCCGGAATGGTCGTATTCCACCGGGCGGATGCGGGCTCGTCCGACTGTTCGGAAACATGCGCCTGCGCACCCCACACGGCATCGATTTCATGGTACCCGGCCACCCGCCAGTCCCCGGTGACGGAAAACCCGCCGGCGCCATACCCGCCGACACCATACTCGAAGGCACCATGATCGCCTGTTTCATGCTTACTGGTGCCACCATGATCGACGCCACCATGATCAGCTCCACCAACATCTTCATCGTCGATGTAGACGATCCGCGGCAGCCAG
>SKYW01000309.1 GCA_007127695.1 Balneolales bacterium
AACTATGTGCCGAACGGCGGCTCCGTTTCAGTGACTACGGCACTCGACCTGGAGCCATACATTGGTGCGCCGGTAAGCATCGACTCCATCGGCATTACTGCGGGCGAGGGGATGCTGCTCACCACCGTGCTCTCGGTGGCGCTTCCCGAAGTGTTCGGCGGACAAAAAGCGACGGCCCAGACTACGATCGGACCGGACGGTTTTCAGGAAGCCATCCTTACGATCGGGACCTTCACGGAAACGTACGACCCCTCTCTCCAGCATCTTATTGAGCGGGATATCATGGCCATGCTCACCGGAGATGAGGCAGAAAGCGAATTTGTCCTCGGACTGTACGGCGCACGGCTGAGCATCAATTCCCCGGCGGACCTGCAGCTGGCCGGATCCGCATCCACATCCCTGCTGAAACAGGAAGATGAGGAAAACTTCACTGTTTTCTACACGGTTGGATACGGTCCGGATGGTTGGGATTTCAATGTGGAAACCCAGGGCACCGTGCCGAGTGTCAGACTCGGCCAGGCAAGGCTGCGCTTTAACGAGCATCTGCCATTCGATTTCGATATCACCCGGGATAATTTCATCGTCAAGGTGAGCGGCACGGTATCTTTTGAGGAGATGATCGGCGAGGCGCTTTCCTTCTCCGTGGAGGACCTGGAATTCGGTGCCGCGAACCTGCAGGCAAGTCCGCAGCTCGTGCTCCGGCTCGGAGCGGCCACGGCGCAGCTGCCCGACCAGACCTTCGATTTCTTCTCAGGCGCACTCACAGGCAGCATCAGCGGTCCCGCACTTTCTTTTACCGGACGTACTTTTGCGGCATCGGTTTCCAGCGGCGATCTGACCTTCCTCGAAAAATCGCTGCAGTACGAAGACCTCTACGTCGATACGCAGGGCAGTTTCAGCATCGGAGCTGTATCATCGCCGACCGTATCAAAAATCTGGATCATTGAAGACTATCTGGAGCTCAGCTCGCTGGGCATCAGCCGCGATGAGGCGACCGGAATGAGCCTGAGCGGGGCACTGGGCTTCCAGCTTCCCGATCCGCTCGATATTTCGGGCGAGGTCATTCTGCGTGTTGGCAGGGATGCCGAAAAGGCGGTCTATTTCCGCGCCGAAGAGTTCAATGTGGATTCCGGTTTTGATCCGGAGGAAGAGTACTCCTTCAATCTGGGAGAGCATGTCAAGGTCACCCTGGTCGATCATCTCTTCAAGATCGACCCGTGGCAGTTGTCGCAAACCGAAATCGCCGTGGCGGCAAAAGTAACGCTGTTCGGCGAGGACCGGATTCATTTCGGTGATCCGAGCAAACTTGCCGAAAAACCCGGCATATCCGTGAGGCTGGATCCCAACACCACTCCCGGTCAGATTCCAAGGCCGCTTGTCAGGTATAATGTAACCGGGAATGTGGAATTCAGTTTCAAGCACAGCTTTTTTGAAATTGATATTGGAGGTCAGGTGGCTTCTTCCAATGATGAGGCGTTTATCATTACCCTCAACGGTCAGGCTGGAATTGATATCGGTGTTGTTGGCGGAAAGGTGGGCTTTTCCGGCACGACCATTACCAAAGACGGTCTCACGGACATTGGCAACTTCAGCGGAGAAGCCAAATTCTCGTTGATGGATATCGGTACGCTGGAACTCGGCCGCTTTGTCCGGAAGCAGGATGACGAGGGGTTCACGATTACGATAGCCGGCGGTTTTGATGACGGACCGACCGATCTCGCGGATGCGGATGAGACGACGGAGACGGTCGATAACGTGATTGAATTCATCTGTTTCGGTCCGTGTACGGAAGCGGGTTTGGCGGAGGATAATAACAGCGGGTCGTCCGGCAATACGGAACAAGGTGAAGCAATGGCCGCCCTCGCCATATCGCTTGGCGGTTCCAGCAACAACGAAACCGGCTCTTTCAGCGGTGGTATCCGTCAGATCATGTTTTACAAAACCGCAGCAGGTGATGTCGCTTTCAGCGTAGATCAATTCCAGGTGGGACTTGGTGACATGTTCCAGGCCCATGCCAGCCTGTACTACAAGTCCGGGGAACAAGGCATGTCGCTGATGGCAGCCGGTTCCGGCATATTTAACGTAGCCGGCAGTGAAGCCGGTGCGATGATCGCCGGAAGCTTCTCGAATATCAATGATAACATGTCGTTCGGCGTTTTTGCCGCAGTACGTGCCGATGTGGGACTGGAAGTGGTGCCGGGCATTGTTCGCATTACCGGTTTCGGCGGCGGATTTTTCTACAATCCGATTGACGCGCATCTTCAAGCAGTAATCAGGGCTGTGGACGATTTCAGGTCGGATCCGCCAGAGGGCATCACGCGGGCGGGCGCACAACGTCCCGGTGACGGAGAAATCGCGTTTGCCGTGCTCCTGTATGCGGAAATGGAGCTGGTAGGTGCAGGAGATGCCAACCTGCTGGCGGGCAGTACGTTCATGGAGATCACCAACCAATATTTCTTCATGGATGCCGACGGGTTCATCATGGGCATGCGCGGCAATGGCATGGGCCTGCTGGCAGGCGCAG
>SKYW01000190.1 GCA_007127695.1 Balneolales bacterium
AGTAGGTTACAGGTTCGAGTCCTGTCGGGCGTACACCGTTTTTGAGATTGGCGACATGGCCGAGTGGCTAGGCAGAGGTCTGCAAAACCTCGTACGGCGGTTCGAATCCGCCTGTCGCCTCAGCATACAGTTTACAATGCCGCGTTCGTCTAGAGGCCTAGGACGCCGCCCTTTCACGGCGGTAGCACGGGTTCGAATCCCGTACGCGGTACTTTCTCATCGTTTTCATGTTTGGTTGTCGATCACGGAGCCCATAGCTCAGTCGGTTAGAGCGCCAGGTTGTGGCCCTGGAGGCCGTGGGTTCAATTCCCATTGGGCTCCCACAAAAAGCCGCGTTCGTCTAGGGGTCTAGGACGCCGCCCTTTCACGGCGGTAGCACGGGTTCGAATCCCGTACGCGGTACACGGTACATGTAAAGCCCGGTTTCTTCGGAAGGCCGGGCTTTTATTTTTTCTGGTGGCGGTCCCACTTGCGGATGATGCGCAAGCCGGCCGTATTTCCTTCCTCAGGATTTGCGGCCAATCCCGAGGATGCCTGTCCCGCGGAAATTGTCCTGCCGGAGGTCCAGCCACATCATCGCCAGTCCGGGCAGCAGGGTGAACAGGTAGTAGAATGGAAGCCAGAGCAGCGTGAGCATCCCGAAGCGGGTGAACCAGAGCATGGGGATCTTGATGAGCATCACCCAGGCACGGTGTCCCCACGCGCCGTAGGAGTAGCGGAGGGAAACCGGCTCCAGGCCCGCCTTCTGCATCTTGTCCGACAGCTCCTCTTTCGAATAGCCGGCACGGGCGTGCTCATCCACAAAAAACTCATCCTCCCCGGCATCCTCCTCGGAGTAATGGGATGGCGAGTGCATGATGAAGATGCCGCCGGGACGCAGTGCCTTTCGGATGCGCCGCATCACGCCGATGTCATCCTCTATATGTTCGAGCACATCCACGCAGAGGGCCAGGTCGAACGATTCCGGTGGAAGGTCGTCGGTTACCAGGTCGTGCGTTTCAAACCGGATGCGTCCGCGCTTGATCTGCCTGTCGAAATAGGGACGGCAATCCTGCAGGTAATCCTCCTTGACATCGACGGCGTGGATCACCGCGTTGGGAAAGTTCCGCAGCAGGAACCGGTCGTATTGTCCGAAGCCGCTGCCGGCATCCAGGATATCCCAGCGGCTTTCCGTCGCGAACCGGCTGCGATAATACTGGCGAAGCGCCGAACGCACGTACCAGCTCCGCAGGAAAAACAGGTCGAGGGTTTTGTAGAACAGGGTCCGCAACAGGCGCGAACGGCGGATCCAGCGGGCGAATTTGTCCTTGGTCGGGTCGTAGGCGATTTTGCTCATGAACCTACGCTCCGCTCTTTTTGGGTTCGTGCGGATCGGGACCGGTGGCGTGGCCGGTGGCTTGTGTTTGGGGATCGGCAGTGTGGCCGGTGACGGACGATTGCGATCCTTCGGCAGAGCTTCCGGAGCCGTCAAACCCGGACAACTCACTGATATTCACCGGATCGCCCTGCTTATCCACCCGCGTCTGATTGAAGATCTCCCCGAGGAATCCGATGGCGAAGAGTTGCACGCCCAGGATCAGGAACAGGATACCGAACAGGAAGAGCGGCCGGCCGGACAGGTACACCTCGAAGAAAAGACGCATGATGGTCAGGTAGATGGTGATGCCACCGCCGATGATCAGGAACAGGGTGCCAAGGCCGCCGAAGAAGTGCATTGGCCGCTTCATGTAGTGGCCCAGGAAAAGCAGGGTTAGCAGATCCAGAAACCCCTTTATAAACCGTGAGAGGCCGAATTTCGGCATGCCATGCTTGCGCGGGTGATGCTGTACCACTTTTTCGTCGATCCGGCTGAAGCCCTGCTGTTTGGCCAGGTAGGGGATGTAGCGGTGCAGCTCGCCATAGAGCGTCAGGTGCCGGACCACCTCGGTGCGGTAGACTTTCAGACCGCAGTTGAAATCATGGAGTTTGATGCCGGTCGTCAGCGACGTCACGTAGTTGAAAAAGCGCGAAGGGATGGTCTTGCTGATCGGGTCGTAGCGCACCTTTTTCCATCCGCTTACCAGATCGAGCTTCTGCTCCTCCATCATCCGGATCATGTGTGGCACCTCGGCGGGATCATCCTGCAGGTCGGCGTCCATGGTGGCGATGAAACGCCCGCGCGCCTTGCGGAATCCCTGCTGCAGGGCGGGGCTCTTGCCGTAGTTTCTGCGGAATCGTATCCCCCTGATATTCGGGGATTTCTCCGACAGCTCACGGATTTTCTCCCACGACCCGTCGTCCGATCCGTCATCCACAAGGATCACCTCGTAGGTCCACTGAGGCGAGAGGGCCTGGTGGATGCGGTCCGTCAGTTCCTCAAGCGAATCGACTTCGTTGAGCAGGGGTACCACCACGCTGACATCGGGATTTGTCCCTGTTGTATTTTTCACCAAAATTTGTTCTTGTTAAATTGCTATTATGGAGGTTACCGTACCCACAAATATCTGAAAAATGAATAAACTCTACTACACCATTG
>SKYW01000261.1 GCA_007127695.1 Balneolales bacterium
ATCAGACGGCCGAAGCATTCATTGTCCGTTTTCAACCCGAGCCTGAAGTGGAAGAGCTTCTGCTGCAATACGAGAGCCTGTTTCAATGAAATCAGAACTGCTTAAATTCGGACTGATCGGTTTGGTGGCCGTTCTGCTGCAGATGCTTATATTCAACCATCTCGGCTATGGTGCCATTCAGGCGGATATCACCCTTGTAGCGCTCATCTGGGTGATGGCCACACAGGATCGTACCAAGGCTATTCTCTTCGCCGCGTTCGTAGGCCTGCTCAGTGATTTTTTCCTGGATTACTGGGGTCTGCACCTGATGGCAAAAACATTGACGACCCTGATTGTATACAGATTCGTACCCCGGATGGAGGAAACCCGGCTTTTTTTTACACAGGTTTTTCTGATATTACTGGGTATATCCGTAGTCCACAATTTCTTTTTCCTTCTCGCTGCGCTCTTTGCGCAAATTTACCAGGCGGGACCGGTGTTAATTCAGATATTGGCCGGCAGCAGTCTAATGACAGCCATAACCGGCAGCATCATCTACATTTTGCGTGATAACTAGGTAACAGACATGCTTCGCAACAAGCAAGAAAAACGGAATGATGTATCTATTCGTGTGCTGCAGGCAATCACTGTTTCCATTATGCTCATTTTTGCCGGCAGACTGTTCCAGTTGCAGATCATCGAGTACGATACGTACGGCCCCCTGAGCCTGGCAAACAGCATCCGGCAAGAGAGCGTGAGTCCGGCACGCGGACTCATTTTCGATCGCAGCGGCAGGATGCTTGTGGACAATCAGCCCATCTATACCATCACCGTCTCACCCGCCAATTTTGACTCGGCCACCATCCCGTTGCTTGCAAAATTTCTTGACGTCCAGGAAGAAATGATCGAAGACCGGTTACAGGCCGCCAGAAGATATTCCTGGCACCGGCCCTCACGGCTCGTCACGGACATCAGTTTCCATCGCTTCTCACAGATACAGGAAAACATCTGGAAGCTGCCCGGTGTAGGGTACCACGTTGAGTCCAAAAGACACTACCCCACCGATGTCAATGGATCTCACATCATGGGTTACCTGAGTGAAGTCACTCAGCAGGAGTACCGGAGCTCCAGCAGATACAATTTGGGTGACAAGGCCGGAAGAAGTGGTATTGAATTCATCTATGAGGAAGATCTTCGCGGTGACCTGGGGGCCCGCTACGTCCGTGTCAATGCTCTCGGCCAGACACTCGGACCATTCGAGCAGACCCATATGGGCCGAACCCCCATCCAGGGAGCGGACCTGTACACCCATATCGACTACGACCTTCAGCATCTGGCTGAAGACCTTATGGTTGGCAAAACAGGCGGTGTTGTCGCCATGGATCCCAACACCGGCGCCATCCTGGCTCTGGTCAGTTCACCTGGCTATGACCTGGACCGCCTCACCGGTAGGATTGATATGGAATACTGGATGTCAGTCAATGCCGACACCACAAATCCGCTGTTCAATCGTGCCATTTCAACCATGCAACCGCCCGGTTCAACCGTGAAACCGCTCATGGGACTTATCGGGCTCGATTTCGGCATCATCGATCCGGAAACGGTGGTTACATGCCGGGGTGGATTTACGCTTGGCCGTTTGTACCGGTGCACCCGGGATCACGGCCGCCAAAACCTGGTTGAAGCCATCCAGAATTCCTGCAATACCTATTTCTTCTCTTTGATGAACCAATCCATGAACAGGGTTGGACTGAATGCCTGGCACCGTCACACCTCCTCTTTCGGTCTTGGACAGCTTACACATATAGATCTGCCCCACGAGCGAAGGGGTATTTTGCCGGACAGCTCCTACTACAACACCCATTTTGGCGGATCCCGTAACTGGGGAATCGGGGATCTGATCAGCGTAGGAGTAGGTCAGGGCACCTTCTCGAGTTCTCCCTTGCAGATGGCCCTGATGACTTCGCAGCTTGCAAACGGGGGATACCGCGTGCGTCCGCATATTGTAGACCGCATTGTCTATCCGGATGGATCCATGATCGTTAATACGCAGGAGAAGGAACGTGTCCCGTGGATTAAGGACGAACACCTGAAGGTTGTTCAGGAGGGAATGCGCAAAGCCGTCTCGGAAGGGTCCGGCCGATTTTATGCTGATATTTCCGGAGTTGAAGTAGCCGGTAAAACAGGAACGGCCCAGAACCCGCACGGCATCGATCACGGCTGGTTCATTTCCTATGCACCATACGAGCAACCTGAAATTGCCATTGCCGTTCTGGTTGAAAATGCCGGTTTCGGTTCCATTTCAGCCGCCCCGATAGCCGGCCTGATGATGGAACAGTATTTTCACGGACAGATCCTGCGAAACTGGGTCTATCAGTACGTCAAGACGTTTACTCCCCGGGAAAGGGACGATCGCAATGAATCCAATGATGAGGAAGTACTGTAATGGTCTGGTATCGACAATTTGACTGGTTATTGATCATATGCTGGATCCTGCTGTTTTCAGCCGGTCTGGTTGCGATTTACAGTGCAACCCTGGGACCGGTTTCGCAGTTTCTTCCCGCTTACATCCAGGGTAACTTCCTGAACCAGGTCGCATGGATTGGAATATCCATCATTGCACTGGCAACCATCCAGTTCACTAATCCACGCACTTTCCAGCAAATTTCCTATGCCTTGTATGTGATTTGCATCATTCTGGCAATTGCAACCGTCATTTGGGGAGTGGAAGCCGGTGGTGCCCGCCGATGGCTGGTGGTTGGTGGATTGCGTTTCCAGATCAGTGAAATGCTGAAACTTGCAACAATTCTTGCCGTAGCCAACTACCTGACGAGCAGGCGGGATATTTCGGCTGAGCACATCGGCTCGGCCCTCGTTGCTGTCGTGCTGATGATTATACCGGCCATCATCATCATCCTGCAAAATGATACCGGAACCGCGCTGGTCCTGCTTGCCCTTATCCCCGTCATGCTTTTCTGGTCCGGGTTGCCTTACGGGATTTCCCTCTTTCTGATCTCTCCTGCCATTGTCGCGTATTTTGCTGTTATCAACTGGAAGCTTGGGGTTGCAGCGACAATTGTACTTACAATCGCTGTCTTTTTCATTCAAAAGAGACCGTGGCTGACCAGTTCTGCTTTCATTCTGGGCAACCTGGTGGTCATCGGGGTTCAATTGGCGCTGTATCAGATTCTCAAACCGCACCAACAGGCACGGATTGAGGCATTTGTCAATCCGGCCCTCGACCCGCAGGGTGCTGGCTGGAATGTACTTCAAGCCAAAACGGCTATCGGGTCAGGGGGATTCTGGGGCAAGGGCTTTCTTGAGGGCACGCAGACCCAGTTGCGCTTCCTTCCCGAGCAATGGACTGACTTCATATTCCCGGTGATCGCAGAAGAATTCGGTTTCATAGGTGCCGGTTTGCTATTGCTCGTTTTCACCATCCTGCTGCTGCGCCTGCTAAGCAATGCAGGAGAACACCGGCATCCGTTTGCGCAACTTGTTATCGTTGGTGTAGCGATGACGTTTTTCGTCCACCTACTTATCAATCTCGGCAGTGCCATGGGACTCTTTCCCGTCATTGGCCTTCCTCTTCCTTTTGTAAGTTACGGTGGATCCGCCTTTCTCTCCTATTCCATCATGCTGGCTATTTGTATCAACTTCCATTTCTTCAAGCGGGAATTCAGCATCTACTCCTGAACATCCCGTGCATGATGCGGAGCCCGGACAAAGATTCTATCCCGTCCGGCATCCGGCCATCGGCCTCGTCAATTCTTTTTCCCTCTCTGGTCTGGCAATCGGTGCTTATATTTCAGGGCATTGGAGGCTGTAAACCATCCCTGTGATGATATATCCGGTCAGTCCCAAGCCGGAACGTAGTGCGATGATAGGGGGTGATCCCGAATTTGTTCAGCGCCTCGTAGTGGGATATTGTCGGATACCCCACGTTCCTGTCCCATCCGAACTCCGGGTATTCCCGATGCAAATCAGCCATGTACTCATCCCGGTACACTTTTGCAAGGATGGATGCAGCGCCGATGCTGCAACTGAGGCTGTCTCCCTTGATCACTGTCATGGACGGCATGAGCAGGGACGGGATTCCACGGTTGCCGTCGATCAGCAGATAATCAGGCGGCGGATCCGTCTGGTTGACACACTTTTCCATTGCGCGCAGGGATGCTTTCAGGATATTCAGTATGTCAATCTCCTCCCGGTCACACAAGGCGACTGTCCAGCAGATACTTTTGGACTTGATATATCCGGCAATCTCCCTACGCTTGACGGCTTTGAGTGTTTTACTGTCGGCGATTCCGGGGATCTCTGCATCAGGATCCAGTATTACTCCTGCAGCCACTACCGGCCCTGCCAGACAGCCTCGTCCTACCTCATCCAATCCCATTACCCTTTGAAAACCCTCCTTCCAGAGTTTTTTTTCAAGAAACAGGGGATCCGAATGATTCCCGGAGATTGCGTGCATCCGGCTGAAAATTGTAGTGTTCCTGCTACATCAGATCCAGCCGCTGCATCACTTCATCGGTGATGTCATAGTCACGCTGGGCTCTTTCAGAAGCGTAAAGGATGATAAAGTCGCCATTGTTGGTCATGGTATTGAGAACAAACGTCAGATTCCGGTCTCTGGCGACGGCTTCAATGGCTCCCTGGATTTTATCAAGCAGAGGTTCGATCAGTTCAAACTGACGCTCCTGGATTTCCTGCTGGAAGTTCTGCTGGAATTCCTGGAGTTCAAGATTGAGGGAGGCAAGTCGTTCCTCTTCACGGCGTCTTGCCTCATCGGAAATGACAGCCATTTTCTGTTGATATTCCTCCACCTCCCTGCGGAAAGTGGCTTCTTTTTCTGCGAACTCCTGTCGTTTGCGATCGATGAAGTTCTGAAGGCGGCGCTCGATGGCTGCCATCTCAGGCATGCTTCTCATGATTGTTTGCGGATCGACGTAGCCGATCGTCAGTTCGTCCTGCGCCTGAGCCTGAGTTTTTTCAACAGGAAGGGCAAGTCCGATAAAAAGGAAACATCCGAGAATAATCCAAGCTTTTTTCATTGTAAAGGTATGTCTGCTTAATGGTTATTGTAACATTCTTGCGATGACCTGGTCGGTCAGGTTGAGATTCTCCCTGCCACCATCCGAAATAAACAGAAGGAACATCTCTCCTTCGCTTGTTGCTTCATTGAGGACATAGTCCAGATTCATTTCAGCGGCAAGGGACTCGATAACGATATTCATTTCCTGCAATATGGGGCCTAACAGTTCGGCCTGACGCTGTTCCAGCTCCTGTTGCACTCTCATTTGAAACTCTTCCAGTTCCCGGTCCCGGGTTTGCAGTTCCTGCTGCCGGCGTCTGGTTTCCTCTTCAGAGAGATTGGGGGCTTCTTGCTGGAATCTTGCCATCATATTCTGGAGCTCTATGGCTTTTTCTTCAAATTCTGCTTCTCTGCTGTCCAGAAATCTGTTAAGCTGTCGTTCAATGGCCTCTTTCTCCGGGAGGTTGTCTAAAACCACTTGCGGATCCATGTAGCCCACCCTCATCTGAGCGTTTGCAGCAAGAGTAAGTCCAAACAGGAGAATAATGGTTGTTGTGAAATACTTCATCATGGTGTGTTTGCAGTTAACGTAAAAAGTTTGATAAGATACGGTGAATACAGGTGCTTTTGCAAAACGTCATAATAGAATACGAAAGTCCATACCCAATAATTGTGTCGTTCGGTATCAAAGCGAATCATCCTCAAGGAAAATCCCCATTTCCTGCAGCACATCACGGCTGATATCCCAGCGTCTGCGCGAATAGAGGAACAAATAGTCTCCGGCCCGGTCAAAAACGTGATCAAAACCTTCTCTATCCGCTACTATTATGACCGCTTCGAGGATGCGCTGCTGCAACGGTTCAAGCAGTTCTTCCTGTTGCCGGAAATAGTCACCATCGGGACCAAAACGCCGGTTTATATACTGTTCCCGTTCACGGATCTTCTGATCGATTTCCTGCTGGCGTTGTCTTCTGATATCCGGTGTGAAAAGGATTTCACGCGCCTCAAAATCCTGCTTCAGCCGCTCGATCTCCACCTGCATTTCATCAATTTCCTGTTTCCAGTTCTGTGCAATCGTCTCCAGCCGTTGCCGGATTCCCGTATACTCCGGTATCTCACGCATGATGACATCGGAATCGATATAACCGATTTTTTGCTGTGCTGTTGCGGAGGGCGCCGCAAAAAAAGCAAAAGCAACTGGAATGATGAGGATTGGCAACAGTTTTTTCATGATCAGAACGGGGCTCCAATGTTGAACAGGAACTGCCATTCATTGGCGTTCACACCCGGTGTTTCAAGACCGTCGAACCGGTAGCCGTAACTCAGGTCAATGAGACCGAGAATAGGCATGAAAATACGTGCGCCGAATCCGGCGGTGCGCTTGACGTTGAATGGATCGAATTCCTTGTATCCGAGGAACGCATTCCCGGCTTCGAAGAATGCGTATGGGATGAGCTGTACCTGCTCGGTGCTGACCAGGGGGTATCTGAGTTCAGCCATATACTTGTTATATACGGTTCCGCCAATCTCTTCCCCATCACGATAGGGTGAAATGGAGCCTTCAAAGCCTCCGGGATACCCTCTCATATCGATGTTTTCCCTGGTAAATACCTGCTGTTGCTGCAGCGGGGTGCCCCCAAGGTAGTATCGCTGAAACTGGCTTCTGTTGGATTGGCTGAACCAGCTCATGTAACCAAACTCCATGCCGTATGTTGCCACGAGCTTGCCGACGATCGGAATGTGATACTGATAGTCCATCCCCAATTTGAAATACTGGGAGAAACCCGGCAAATTTGGTGCGGCCTCTCCGTGGATGGAGAAGCGTGATCCTACATTCGGGGATATCGGGTTGTCGGTTGAGTTGCGCTGCAGTTCCTGATAGATCGAAATTATGCTTGCCTGGCCTCCGAGCAGTCTTTCAAATCCGGTCACATCGAAGTACTGATATCGCAGCCGGGTGATATGGCGGAAGTAGTCATCCGGCCAGTTCAACCGTCTGCCGTAAGAAATGGAACCCGAGAACATCTCCTGCCGGGTTGTTGTAGATCCGAAGAACGTACCTGCTCCGCCCGAGAAGAGGCTGTAGGAAAGATTGATGCCGAACGAATTGGGTCTGCCCAGGAACCAGGGCTCCTGGAATCCGAAACTGAAATGCTGGTAACCGCGTCCGGTCAGCTGCACACCCATTGAGAGCCGTTGTCCGTCACCGCTGGGCAGGGGGCGCCATGCAGAGCCATTAAAAATATTTCGTGCGGAGAAGTTGTTGAAATTGACCCTGGCAGCCAGGATGAGCCCGAATTGCCGGCCACCGTAACCACCGGAAAACTCGAAATTGTCTGTACTCATGGACTCATCCAGATAGTAGATGATATCCACCTTCTTGTCCTCGTAGTCAACATCAAGATCGGGTTGAATGGCCTCCGGATTGAAATAGCCGAGCTGTGCAAGCTCCCTGATGGAGCGGATGATCGCCGAGCGGTTGTATTTGGAACCGGGCAGGTTTCTCAGGGTACGCCGGACCACATCGTCATGGGTTTTGGTGTTGCCCATGAATTCCACCATGCGTACCGTCGCAATATCATCCTCGATCATGAACAGGGTGATGTCCAGCGAGTCCCCTTCCACCCGCTCAAATTCGGGCTGTACATTGAAAAAGAGGTATCCGATATTATGGTACATGCTCGTGACATCGGTTTCATGCTGGTTCTGCCTGAGATTTTCTTCAAATTTTCTTTCGTTGAAGACATCACCGGTGGCCATGTCGAGTGCTGCCGAGAGCTGTTCACCGGTGTATACGGTATTTCCTTCCCATTCGATGTTCCTGACGAGGTACTGCGGCCCTTCATCAATCTTGAAAAAGACCCCGATGGACTGCTTGTCTCTTCTTCGGGTGTACACATAGACGGAATCTTCTACAATCCTGGCATCGAGGAATCCGTTTTCACGGTAAAATGCCAGCAACTCTTCCTTTCCTTCTACAAAATCTTCGCTGTTGTAGGTCTGTCGACTGAAGACCCGCCACCACCGGTCCCGCTTGACATCCCCGATATTTTTGCGCAGTCTGCGATCGGAGAAACTTTCATTGTCTTCAAATTCAATGTTTCTAATCTGGATCCGTTCCCCCCGGTCTACGTGGAAGGTGAGCGAAATGCGGTTGCGCAGCGTATCGGTTTCTGAAGCCACCGTTTCAACTGTTGTTCCACGATGACCGCGGTTTTCAAAGTACCTGAGTATGGTTTTTTCGGATTGCGCTTTCGCGGATTCGGTGACTGCAAATCCCCGTGACAGCGGAATCTTTTTTTCCAGATCCCTTCTTTGGGAACGCCTGACACCCTCGATGGTGTATCGTTCCAGCCGCGGCTGTTCCGTAACTTCTATATCCAGGATTATTCCATCCCGCCCCTCCTGCCGCTTGTAAATTTTCACATCGGAAAACAGTCCCGTGTTATACAGTCTTTTGATGGCCTGGGAGATGTCGTCACCGGGAATCCGGATATTGCTTCCAACTGTCAGGTTGGATGCGTTTACGATGAAGGTTTGGCTGTAAAAGTTGCTCCCGGTAGCAGTGACATCAACCAACTCAAAGAGCCTTGGCTGCATTTCCAAAGGGTTGCCCGGTCGGAACACAGGCTTGTCATCGGAGATATCAGGCACAGCCTGCGCATGAAGCACGGGCACAGCTGACAGGCTGAGGAGGGTTGCAGTTGCAACGGAGAATAATATGGTGCGGAAAATAGAAAACACGGTATATGAACGTCTTGTCAAAATCTTTATTTCTGATGTGGTGGTACTTTTATCATCTGATGGCTAAAGGGGATTCCTCGAGTTCAAAATGAGAGGAAACCCTGCCAAATCGACGCTCTCTGCTTTGAAAGGATTCAACGGCCTGGTACAGCTCGTTTCTCCGGAAATCCGGCCAGTATGTTTTGGTCACATACAGTTCCGAGTAGGCTGATTGCCAGAGCAGGAAGTTGCTCAACCGGAATTCGCCGCTGGTCCTGACGATCAGATCGGGGTCTGGGATATGGGCTGTGGCAAGATGATCTGTGATGGTCTCATTGGTGATCTCTTCCGGACAGAGAACACCATCCTTTACTTTCTGCGAAATCCTGCTGACGGCCTGGCGTATGTCCCATCTTCCGGAGTAACTGAGCGCCAGGCACAGTTCCATCCGCTTGTTATCAGCCGTAAGCGAGACAGCTTCTTCGAGCTCACGGCGACAGGTTGGCGGAAGGCGGTCGATCTCTCCGATAGAAGTCAGTTTGATTTCGTTTTCGTGGAGTTTTCGGGTTTCCGATCGCAGTGATTGCACGAGCAATTTCATCAGTGCACTTATCTCGCCCTTGGGACGCCCCCAGTTTTCGGTTGAAAAGGCGTACAGGGTAAGATGCCGGATTCCCAGCTGACCGCAAGCTTCCACGATATCCTTCACAGAATCCACCCCGGCTTTATGGCCGGCAATACGAACGCTTCCCCGGCTTTTCGCCCATCTGCCGTTTCCATCCATGATGACGGCGATATGGCGGGGGATCTCGCCCCTGTTCCGGAGATAATCCTGTTTCTGCTTGTCTTCAGGGGATTGCTGTTGTGATGTAGGTTCTTCGGTATTCAAAGAAAAATCGGTTAATAATTTGTTATCAATCGGTATTGCGAATGCTGTTCCGGTCTTACAGGGAATCAATTTGTCCGGAAAGCGAAATCATTTCGAGTACGGTCATTGCTGTTTCTCCGCCTTTGTTGCCGGCTTTTGTACCTGCCCGTTCTATGGCCTG
>SKYW01000023.1 GCA_007127695.1 Balneolales bacterium
AGACATTCAGGGAGGGATATACGACAACGATATCATCTCTTCCAAAACCGATGTTGCTTACATCGATAATCTCAATACGCTCTACCTGGTCAGGATCCTCGGCAATCAGAAAATCATTCAGTATCCATTCAATGGAGGCCTTGTCCGTGATCTCAGCTATGTTCCGGAAAATCTGCGAGACCTCCGGTTCTGCGATGGATGGTCTGTCGCCGCTTGCCGTTGTGAACGACATCAGAAAAAACAGGGAAACGAAGAAGATGATATGTATCCGGGTGAACGTATTCACTTAGATGCTCCTCCATATTTGATGATATCTTCGGGCTTCATCCATGTCACCATTGCGTCTGTGCAGGTCGGTTAAAAGGCTGTACAGGGTCCGGCGATCCTGCTCATTCAGGGCATGGCTCTCGTTTTCAGCCAGACTGGCATATCGGATGGATTCGATGACGTTGTTGCTGAGGATATTTGCAATCTGCAGGTAGGCTCTGGCCCGGTTTCTCCAGTTCACCTTAGAGCTTTGCATGAAGTAAGCCAGGGCATTTCGCCGGTCGCGCTCGGCCAGGTAGCTTTGGCCGATATTGAAGCAGATCAGCCCGTAGTCGTTGAAGTAACGCATGTATTCCGGATCTGTCGGAAGTCCGTCAGCATTCGTCTCGGATCGGTTTACCAGCTGGAGCAGACGCTCAGCGGCCTGCTTTTCCTTGCCGTTCTGGTATTCAACGACTCCCAGCC
Organism: Balneolales bacterium; assembly: GCA_007127695.1. GTDB lineage: Bacteria > Bacteroidota > Rhodothermia > Balneolales > Natronogracilivirgulaceae > SKNL01. The sequence goes on from SKYW01000023.1 coordinate 733, forward strand.
TCCAGTCGATCTCGTCCCTTGCCCTGTCCGACCGGATAGTGGGCATCAGCTCCTTGAAACGCCGTTCTGCCTCTTCCATGCGACCCTGGTTCACCAGTTGTGTAATGATGTGCTCCCGCTCCATACTGGCACGGATGTTGCCTTCATCCCAGTTGATAAAATCTATTTCACTTTGGACAGACTGCTTATCCTCCTCTGTAAGTGCCAGATCCATTGCCTCGTTGAAAACAGCCAGGGTAGTGGGTGTGTCATACAGGTGCAGGTATGAGACCCCTTTATAATATGTATAGATGAACAGATTGGAGGAGTCACGCTCGCTCATGCTGCCATGTTCGGCATAGTGGTCTGACAATGGAACGACATGCCTGAGTGTCCGGATGGCACGGTCAAAATTGTCGGCAGCTAAATTGAAATTGTCCAGGCTGAAGTAGTTTTCCCCGAGAGCGTAGTAAACCACATGCTCCCCCTTTTCCAGCCGCGCCAGTTTCTCCAGCACCTCGATTGCTTTTTTGTGTTCCTGCTGATCGTTCAGCCTGGATGCTTTAATGCCGTAAAGCTGTCCAAGCCAAAGCCGCACTTCGCTATCGAACGGATTCAGCTTCAGTGCTTCTTCGAAGGCCGATATGGCCCGGTCAACAAGCCGGGTGTATTCCTGCAGCATCTGTTCATCTTCGGCACTGCGGGTGCGCTGCAACGCATCGATATCCCGAATATATTCTGCGGCCTCATTGAAAGCCTCGATAGCTTCCAGATTGTCCTGTTCGGTTACTTCATGATCATCGGCATCTTCCAGTTCCAGGTAGTACCAGATCGTGTCACTCTCTGCTCTCCAGGCCATGGCCTGTTCTTTCAAACGTTCGGCCCTCATCTCCTCGTCCAGGGAGACAAATGATTCATCCGCCAGTTTTTGGGCCTCTTCTGCCGTGAGCGTATCCACCCCGTCCGGAACAATAAGCGCTCTTTCCTCCGCCGGATCAACTGCCGTTCGTGTGGATGAACACGAGTAAATCAGCAAAATAAGTAAGAAAAAGAGAGGTAGGTAAAACGGCTTCATGATCCAGTTACATTTTAGTGTTTGATATCCGGTGTGTTACATGTTAACACTGTTCCACCAGCTGAGGAATATCTGGTAAAACTGTTCTGTATGCTCTCTGCCGGCATCCCGCATTTCCGAGTCAACCTCGGCGATTTCTCCTCCGCGGAAGCCGACCTGTCCCACACGCAGGTAGTTCGACTCCTGCTGGAATCCACGGTCGATCAGGTAAATGGCGTTGTTACCCTGAACAAGTACGATATGAACCTCCTTGAGTTCTTCCCTGGTCATAAGCAGCAGCTTGTATTCCCGGTCTCCGACATAGAAGGTCGTTCTGGATGTAAGATAGCCGTCATCCCATCGTCCATCTGCCATCATCCGTCGCACGGCAACCGGCAGCTCAGCGGAATTCTGTCTCATCCAGTCGGCCAGCGGGAAATAAAAGGTGCCGATATCGGAATAGTCGGTGCCGAAGTCATCCAGATCACGGATGTCCACGCGATCGGCATCTGGCTGTTCCTCCCGGGCCCTGGGATCACCCAGCAGGCTTCCTGCATCCGCGTCATCCGAAATGCCCCTGCGTCCGATACTGATATCCGAGCGGTCATCCATGCCGATCCTGGGTCCAAGGTCATCGCCGACCCCGGATCTTCTGGCAGCAATGCCGGACAGGTCACCCCTGGAAAGGGAGCGGGAGCGGTCATGCAGCGATATATCGGTATCCTCCATGGCCAGGGCGGGTGCATCATCGGCATCTGGTGTTCTCTGGGTCCTGGTTTCGGGAGCTCTGGTCTCCGGCTCAAGGCGGAACCCGTCCGGCAGCACATCAGTGAGATCGACCCGGGCCGGAACGCGTTCCTCCACTTCCATTTCTCTGACCGGTTCTTCTTCGACTTCGGGTTCTTCGGGTTGCGCTTCTTCGACGCTCGGTTCATCGACCGGTGGCTGAAACCGGGTTAGATTGATCTGGGCGAGCTCTCTCATCTGAATCTGCCTGGTATCCGGATCTGATACGGAGGAGGAGATCAGTATCAGATAGGCAGCCAGGCAAAAGACGGCTGTGACGAGCATCGAAAAGATACCCTTTGCTGGATCCTTTTGTTTCGGGGGGATAATCATCTAAAGAGACATCGATTGGACATTGATGTTTTTTGGAATGCCTAGCCGGTCACAGATATCCATGACATCGATAAGACTCTGCATCGTAATATCTTCGTGAGGTTCTAACAGGGCCACCGGGGTTTCACCCTCTTCAGAAAGGTGATCTTTCAGGTCCTGCAGCACCGATTCAAGCATCTGAAGGCTTTGGTATTCACCCCAGAAGGTGGACGTATGATAATCAGAAATCCGGAACGTATTGTCCGGATCGATATTGATCACGATCAGCGACAATTCTCTATCCTCGGTTACTTCCTGTTCATCAGGATCTGACGAGGGGAGATCGATATGGGACCGGACCGTTATGTCACTGATGATCACAAATCCGAAGAGGATGATCAATCCGATATCAATGAACCGGATAAGGAATGAACTGTTTCTCATAATCTAGTTTCCAGTAAGTCTAACGTCAATGGCCTTGCTGATATTAAGATCATCACAAATTTCGGCAACCTGCATCGTGTATTTGGCCCTGGTATCATAATTGGCCCTGATCCTGACCTTGGCCAGCTCGCCAAACCTGTTGCGGTGGTTCTGAATGTAACGTCGCAGCTGGACCGTATCCTGCAACTGGACATTTTCCCGTTCATCAATGAAATTTCCGTCGCTGGTGATACCGATATACAGGACCACTTCAGGACCGAGCGGGGGAAGCGCCGTCTCGCTGCTGGAAGGGAGCACGATCATGGAATCCTCATCCAAATCGGAAATGACTATGAATCCAAAAAGAAGGATGAGCACCACATCGACAAATCGTAAAAGGAATCGGCCTCTTTTCATATTATATGCAAATTAATCTTGTCCAACTGCTTGAAACGCCTTAACGAGATCCGTATCGGCAACCCGGACATCAACCGCATTGAACCCGGGTTCTTTGCCAAGCGTGAAGTCCATGATTATTTCTCCGTTATCGTTAGTGGTCTCGTTTATCTTTTTGCTTTTGTTATCAAAAAATCCATCTCCCATGGTTACCTGGAACGATACAACTGCCTTGTTCACAGGATTTCCGAACCGGTCCTGTACAATCACCCGTACAGGCTTGGGCAGTTTTCTGCCTGACGGATGCGCCTGTAGATTATTGTGTATTTCCAGGTTGGATGGTTCATTCGGGATAATGACTGTTTGCAGATCAGCAGTTATGTGTTTGAATTCAGGATTCTGGCAACGAACGCGAATTTTGAGGGCCCCTGTCTTTTTTCCGGACTTCAGATCGAAATATGCAGTGCCATTTTCATCCGTGGTTATCGTGGTTTTTTCCGTTTGATTGTTTACTTCACCATTACCGGCAATGATCACATCCAGCGTTTGGCCGGAAATGGGTTTTTCATCAGTTCCGATCAGCTGGACATTTATGTTTTTCAGGGTATCAAAAGCCCGTATTTGTGTTTCGTATGGTTTAACCTGCAGCCGATCCGGTTTCGGTGTTTCCGGGGGCGGCTCTTCATCATCTGCCGTGGCTATGCCTGTTTCGGTATTCAGGGATTTTTTTTTTGAGCCTCACCGGCTTCACTGCCCTGTTGCTGGTATTGACGCGGGCTTACAGGTTTGCTGCCCGCACCTGCCGGAGAGAAATCAAGACTGCGTGAATTGTCACCAAGCTCAATAAGCCGGAACCGCAGCTCATCGGCTTTGGAAGAAATCCGTTCCAGATGTCTTGCGAAGTATCCTTCCGTAACGGTCGAAAAGAAATTGAGTGTGATACTGACTACAAGTCCGAGCAGGGTGGACATCAAAGCAAGGCCCATGCCGGCGAGAATGACATCTTTTTCCAGGGCTCCGGATGAGAAGACAATGAACATCCCCCAAACGGTACCCAGAAGGCCAAGCGCACCGGCGGTATCTGACAGGAAGTCGATCCTGTTTTTGAACGTTTTGTACTTATGCTGCTCGTTGGAATAATAGTTGGATATCTCATCGTGCAGGTAATCGGCATTTCTGTTTGTCAGGAAGACATTCAGCAACTTGGCCATCAATCGTGACAGCATATGGTCGGGTTCATTGGAAACCTTCTTCCTGATATCCTTGATGGTGAGACTTTCGAATCCGGTCCGTTGCAGTGATCCGTTCAGTTTTCTATCGCTGAGGAGCTCGTATACCTTGAGACTGATCAGGAATACACCGATGATGAGCACTGCGAAGATCGGATACTGCATCACACCGGCCTGACCGATCAGATCCCAAAGATTTGCCGAGGCAATCCCTCCGGTCAGTCCTTGCATTCCTTCCATTCCTGCAGCTGCGCCGTTCTGATTGTTTGCCTGTGCATGTGCAGTGAACGGAAGCAGTGACAGTAAGCTTCCAGACGCCAAACCCATGGCAATATATTTGTTATTAGTCATTTCGTTAAGCATTTATTTGTTTTTTAGAATCAATTCAATTCTGTCAGGATCAGAGTGAATTTTTTCCAGGTCTTTTGAGATGTCTATGGTGATGTTTCGGGTAATTTTCTGGACATAAAGGTAGCGGCTTCTGGTTTCCTGCCAAAAGCCGTTATCATCTGCCCAATGCAGGCTGTAGGTGTACAGGCCCGGGGGGATGATGGAGCCGTCAGCGAGTTGCCAGTTCCACTCAATGATATCCGGGAGATCAGATGCTCCCTGTATTTCGTTTATGACTTGTCCGTTTGCAGCGTAAATCCGCAGCGCCCATTCGCTTGCCGAAGAGCCCGTAGCGTTCACAGGCCTGATCCGGGCATTTTCAGGTGTAAGAACGGTTACTTGCTGATCTGCGAGCAGCTCCGGGTTTACCGGGGTCGCGTGTCTCATGGAATCCGCTTGCTGTGACCGATAGGTAACCGAAACGGGAATGTCCCGTCCGCTTTGCCGGCGGAATTGTTCTCTCAGGCCTGCTGCACGAACCTGAGTCCCGTCTTCTACCACCAATTCCATCATCCGGTCGTTTGAGAGGATATGATCGCGGATAAAGTCAAGGGTATTGCGATAATTATCGGTAATGACAGGCTCCGGTGCAGCACCGGCCGGCAACGGCGCGGTGTCAGGCCGCCGGCCGCTGTAAGGCATCCGGTAATAGTCCTGCTGATGATCCAGGTTGCCGATATCATAAGCTGTCAGATGCAGCAGATCCTCCTCGGTGACCGTGGTTGTATCGATTCTGCGGGTGAGGGTCACTTCCTTGTACTCGAGATGATCTGTGGAGGAGGTCAGAACTATTGCAGAGGGCAAAACGGCATCGGTGCGTGAACGAGCAACCTCCGGCATGGCAACTGCTGCGGGACGACGTTGCGGAAGCGGGGACACCCTGTTGAACTCGTAGACCAGAGAGAACATGTGTGAACCATACGTCTCCGACAGTACGTCGTTGAATGGCATTTCAAACTGATAGTTGATGCTTACCCCACCATATACGTGCATCTGTGCCTCGATATAGCCCCTGTCGAAGCTCATATTCGTACCCATTCGGGCAAAGTATCCTTCGGTTGAAAATGCCTCCAGGTGCACTCTTGTGTCGAGTCCGTACCTGTCGTTAACAAATTCCACAGTTCCTCTTACTATGTCATAACGGTAACTCAACGCACCGAAAAATTCAAGAGGCTCCTTGACACCGTTGCCGGAAAGGGAGATGTCGGGCTCGTTCAGGTTGCGGGCGCCCAGAGCCAGTTCCACATTTGAGAGCGGCCGGGCGTAGATGCCTGCAGCAGAGTTGAACGTGTTTCGGGAATATCCATTCTGAAAGACCGGATCCCCAAAGTCAAAGTCCACGAAATTGTCGCGGTTGTAACCGACATGGTGCAGCGATCCGGTAACACCGATGGAGACCCGGTGCCAGAGCCGGACAGAGAAGGAACTGCTCAGCTGACTGCGGGTAAAGATGGGACTGTTGAAGTAGCGGGCATGGGCTGCGGCGCCAAACCTGCTGCCTCTGATACCCGGAAGGGATGCGACGAAATAGCCTTGCCTGAAGCCTGATTCCGAGCTGTCGGAAAAGCCCGAATAGTGCGTTTTTATCCCGAGAGCCACCTGCGGTCGCTGAAATGAAATCAATGCAGGATTTCCAAGGAGGGCCTTGCTGTCAAGTGTACTTGTGGATGGCCCGCTGATGAAGTCCTGGGATTGCACCTTACTGGCAACAGCCGAGATGAACAGAATAAGTAATATGCAATAGGTAATTTGCCTCATGAGGATCGTGTTACAAAGCCAGTGTGACTGATCCGCGACGGACCACACGGCTGTTTCTTTCTATGAGATAAAGGTAAATACCCGGTTTCAGCACCGAACCGCCCGTGTCGGTTCCATCCCAGATGATTTCGGATTGCCCGTTAGCCGCAAGTGAGCGCACTTGTTTGCCGTTCATGTCAAAGATCCGGACCAGATATCCGGTAACCGCATCGGCGCCCGAAAAGTCAAATCTGACGAAGTCATTGAACCCGTTGTTGTTCGGGGTAAAGGGATTGGGTCCGACCCTTATACCGTCATTGTCACCCTGAAGTGACGCTGCGGCATGGTTATTGCCTGCAGGTATTTCAGTCTTACCGGTCCGGACCAGGTTTCCCGGAGCGGTTTCTGCAAAAGCTGAATTGATTCCCGGCAGGTGGACCATGGTAAATACCAGCAAGAAACCGGCAGTACCATAAAAGAATCGTAATAATTGTGCAGCTTGTTTCATCCGGGAAGGTTCCTATGGGTTGAGGTCAAGTTCGGATTGAATCATCTTGTAACTTTCAATGTCACCGGCAAGCTCATAAGCAAGAAGAAGCATCTCCTTGTGCCCCGTGTTATCGGGATCGAGCAAAAGCAACCTTTCATTTGCCTGAACCATAAGGTCAAAGTTGCCGGTTTCAAGATAAATCGACGACAAGGCAGCAAGTACTGTTTTGTCGTTGGGGTTGGACTTCAGGCAAAGTGTGAAAAAACGCTCTGCGACGTAGATTTCACCTTTGTTATTCAGCTCTGTTGCAAATTGAAGTATGGCATCATAGGTAGCGCCTGCCTTGATGTAGCGTGAGAACAAAGCCTCGCCATCAGCAATGTTGCCCGTTTCAAGACTGGCGTATGCCGCAATTTTAAGGAGGTTTCGATCTTCAGGGAAAAGTGCCAGATATTGTCTTGCAGTTCTTTTTGCCTCTTGAAACTGACCGTTCCGGAAGTAGGAGATAGCCAAATTCGTGCTGCAGAAGCGTTGCATGCGCGGGACCGAAACACAATTTTGGAACGCCTGACGGGCCTGTGGATACTGCCCGAGATATTTGTGAGCTTCTCCTTTGACGGGATAGGGCTCCCAACGGTCCGGGAAAATCTGAATCGCGGCATCGAGATGACGGATTGCAGTCTCAAACTGACCCTGCTCCCAGGCACTGTTGCCCGCGTTGAATTCCCTTCTATAGCTGCTTTCAAGCAGATGGGTGATTTCCTGTCCGAAGCTAGGCGCTGCATCAAGGGAGCGCTCAAAATAGGATTTTGCTTCCGTATAATTACGCTCTTTCACGTGAATTTTCCCCATCAGATAAAGAGCTTCCGGATTGGAAGGGTCCGACGCCAGAGCATTTCCCACATACTCCCTGGCAAGATGGAGGTCTTCCCCGCTCATGGCAATGGTAAACTCTCTTTTAAGCGTACTTTCACAGGCAAAAAAGAACAATAACAATCCCGGAAGGAGTAACCTTGCTGCCATCTGTGAGTGTTTGACTTGGTGAAATTCGTATATAGCCTTCAAAAGGGGTGCAGACAAGTCAAAAAAGTACTGTTTATATGCTACTATAGCAAGAAAAAAAACCGGAATGGACGTATTGATGGGTATGCAGCACGAGTTGAGAATAAAAACACCTGTTGCACTTCCGTGCTGTAAAGAAGTTCCTGTCAGTATATGTTATATTAGCAGCATGTCGGATATGCCATATTTCCGAAAAGCTTTGCTTAACAAACCATTAGATCACATGAGTGATACTCCTTCTTTTCCGGACAGTTCCCGATGGGAAAAGGCGCAGGAATACGAGTCCGCCTGGTGGAAAAATGTCACGGATATTTACGATACTGAGTATTTGGAGCGGTTTGCTTCCGATATTGAGGACAAACTTGCGAAAACAGATCTGAATATTTCAGAAGCTGATATTATTGAGGTGGGTGCCGGACCGGTTGGGATCGTATCCTGCCTCAGGGGCAGGCGTCGTGTTGCAACCGACCCGCTGGACAATCTGTTCGAATCGGTGGATACATATCACAGGTATCGTGAGAAGGCAAGGGAGCATGGTGTTTCCTATATGGAGGCAAAAGGAGAAAAACTGCCATTTGACGACCAGGAATTTGATCTCCTCATCACAGATAATGTGTTGGATCACACGGAATCACCGGATCAGATCATCTCTGAAGCCCGAAGGGTACTCAAGCCGGGAGGAATGGTGTATCTCCGGCTGAACGTATATCATTTTTGGGGAAGGTTCATTCGCTGGTTGATGGAGCTGGCGGTCATAGACAGGGGACACCCCTACACCTTCTCCTCGGGGAAACTGAAAGCCATGGTTGAAGAACATGGGTTTCAGATCCTCTCATCACACAGAGCTCCTTTTCTTGTGAGTTGGAAGAAAGACTTGTCGCGTGCACTTGGCGGAAATCGGAAAGCGTTGATTCAGGCGCTGCTTTTCGTGAGCCGGGCACAACACGAATTGCTATTGCGCCGATAGCAAAGAGCCCCTTCTCTTTTTTCAATTGTCGACACCCCGTTTCGATCCACCAGCAAATCTCTCGAAGTTGGATCCGGATGGCTGTTGGAAGTGACGCAACCCGAATTCCGGCAACACCGCCAGCAGGTGGTCGAAGATCTCTGCCTGAATGTGCTCGAAAAGCGCCCACTGGGTCGTGTTGGCAAATGTGTAGA
>SKYW01000306.1 GCA_007127695.1 Balneolales bacterium
TACGGTTTGGAAGAAAAACGTCTGGGTATTAGAAATACGTTTGGAAGAAGAAATATACTTTGTAAAAAAGAAATACGGTTGAAAAAAAGATATTTCGGGATGCGGCCGGAAAGCGCTGCATAAGGCACGCCGGAGGTCGCAGCGTCCATGACCCGTATAAAGTAGCACTTCATCCGCTTTCCTGCACAAAATCCATCGCAAAAAGGAAAAATTCATCCAGCGAGTCGGGATTGTTGGCCGTAACGACAAACACGGGCACTTCCATATTCATTTCCTGCATGAGGCGGGTGATAGCGGATTCCTGCATGGAAGCCTGGTTTTTGGAAATCTTGTCGCTTTTGTTCAACACGATACAAAACGGTATCTGATGCTCGCCAAGCCAGAACATGAACTCCTCGTCCAGGGCGGACGGTTTATGGCGGATGTCGATCAGCAGTACCACCAGCTGCAAGGTCTCGCGTTCCAGCAGGTACCGTTTCATCTCACGGCCCCAACGGGACTGCTCCTTTTTGGATATTTTCGCGTACCCGTACCCTGGCAGGTCCACCAGATACCACAGGTCGTCGATCAGATAGTAGTTGAGACTGCGTGTCTTGCCGGGGGTGTTGCTGGTGTGGGCGAGCTTCTTCCGGCGCGTGAGCGCGTTGATGACCGACGACTTGCCGACGTTGGACCGCCCCGCGAAACAGATCTCGGGCTTGCCATCATCCGGACAGATACTCAGGTCCGGGGCACTCAGCAGGTATTCCGCTTTTACAATCCGCATTCGGTTTAAGCTCGTGTACTGGTTTTTATTCCGTGTTTCGGTTTTTTTTCAGGATTCCATGGTCGTACCCAGGACGGTCGGCACGGGGATGAAACAGATTCCGTCCATGCGATTTTCCCCGTCAATAATATTCGTTTTCCTCTTTGCGCATGCGCGAGGGCACAGGAACCGGATACTCGCCGGTGAAACAGGCGGTGCAGTAGCCCGCGCCGTCGGGATGCGCCTCGCGTACGGCCTGCACAAGCCCTTCGGCCGAGAGATAGCGCAGCGAATCCACGCCGATCACCTCGGCAATTTTTTTGGGATCCTGGCCGTACAGATTGGCGATCAGTTCCTCAGGGCTTGGAAAGTCCATTCCGTAGAAGCATGGGTGCAGGATGGGCGGCGAGGCCACCATGAAGTGGATCTCTTTGGGTTCGGCGCTGCGGATCATCCGGACCAGGTGGGCCGACGTGGTGCCGCGCACGATGGAATCATCCACCAGAAAAACCACACGGTCTTTGAGCACCCCTTTGACAGTGTTGAATTTCGTACGGACTTTCACATCCCGGGATGCCTGGCCCGGCGAGATGAAGGTGCGTCCGACATAATGGTTCCGGATCAGGCCGATCTCAAACTTGCACTCGTGCCCCTGCTTCTGGTTTTCATGCGCATACCCCAAGGCCGCGGTGTTGCTGGAATCGGGCACGGAAATGACGATGGGGTACTTGTCGGGCCGGGTGGATGTGACTTCGGGGATGGGATGTTCGCGCGCCAGGTATTTCCCGGTCTTGCGGCGCACCTTGTCGGTGTTTTCACCGAAAATGAGACTGTCCGGACGGGAAAAATAGACATACTCAAAGATGCACTGGCTGACGCCGGTGTTGGACCTGCGCTCGAGATGGAGTGAGCGCGGCTCGCCGCTGTCCAGCGTTTCGCGGTCGATGATGAGCACTTCACCGGGCTGGATATCCCGCACGTACCGGGCCTCGATGATATCGAATGCGCAGGTCTCGCTTGCCACTACCCAGGCAGAATCCCGCCGGCCAAGCGCGAGCGGACGGAACCCGTTCGGATCCCGGACAGCGATCAGCTTGTCATCGGTCAGCAGCACAAGGCAGTAGGCACCCTCGATCTGGCTCAGCGCATCCATAATCTGGTCCATCTGGGTCTCCTTGTCACTGTGGGAGATCAGGTGGAGGATGAGCTCGGTATCGGAGGTGCTCTGGAAGATGACCCCGCGGTTTTCCAGCATGGCACGGAGTTTGGCGGCGTTGGTCAGGTTGCCGTTGTGCGCAATGGCCAGGTTGCCGTTTTTGTAGTGGACGCGGAAGGGCTGGATGTTGGATGCGTTAAGCGACGAACCGGATGTGGAATAGCGGTTGTGACCTATTGCAGAGGTCCCGTGCAGCTTCTCGGTGAAGATCTTCTGGTTTTCAAAGACGTTGAGAACCAAACCGAACCCCTTGTGCTGGGGCATCACGGGAATGCTTTTTTTCGGATCGAACCAGGAGGTGACGATGCCGGCCGATTCCTGCCCGCGGTGCTGCAGGGCATGAAGCCCGTAATAGGTGTGAACTGCAGCTTCGGGATCGTTGAAAATCCCGAAAATACCGCAATAATCATGGGGTTTATCGGACATTCCGAACAGAATTGTAAAGTGGTTACAGTCAAAGGATGCAAGATACAAAATGATGTCCCGAAAAACATCCCAAGAGTTCTGTAATTGGGGCGATAAGTATGCCGGTTGGCTGCACCGGCAGCGTTATGCCGGATGACGATACAGGCGCATACCGTCAGGCAGTTGTGGTACGCATCCCCCCGTACACCAGATCCAGGAAATTGCGCAGGAGCTGCTCCCCGGCCTTGCCTGATTTCTCAGGGTGGAATTGCACGCCCATGAAGTTGTCCCGTGCGGCGATGGCACAGAAAGGATGGGAGTAGGTGGCCGTAGCCACGGTATGTCCGGTCACAGGTGCAAAATAACTGTGGACGTGATAGAAGTGGGTCCCGGACGGGATGTTTCTGAGCAGGGGATGGGTTTTCATGCCGGGCTGCACCTCCACCGTGTTCCAGCCCATATGAGGGACTTTCTGATGTGCGGAATCGAACTTCTCCAGACGGCCGGGCAAAATACCAAGCGTCTCGGTCGGACCCTCGGTGGTCGATTCGTACAGCAGCTGCATGCCCAAGCAAATGCCCAGCAATGGCTTGCGGGTGGATTTCATCCAGGTGTCCAGACCGTCATGCTTCAGCTCGCGCATGGCGGGCACGGCGTGTCCCACCCCCGGGAAGATGATGGCATCGGCTTCGTCCAGGTCGGCAAGCCGGTTGGTGATGCGGTAGGAGGCCATCAGCCGGTCCATGGAATTGGATACCGATGCGAGATTGCCTGCCTTGTAGTCGATGATGGCTATCATAGCATGCCTTTGGATGATGGAAGGATGTCCAGATAGTGCTCGTTGCGGTCCACGGCCTGGCGCAGGCACCGGGCAAGGCCCTTGAAGCAGGCCTCGATCTGGTGGTGGTCGTTCTCGCCCTTGACGGATACGTGCAGCGTCGCCTTCAGGGCCATGGCCAGCGTGTGAAAAAAGTGGGAGGTCATCTCCGTCGGGAAGTCACCTACTTTTTCGCGCCGGAACGTGCCTTCGAAGACACACCAGGGGCGGCCGGACAGATCAATGGCCACCAGCGAACGGGTTTCATCCATGGCCACCGCAAAGCCGTAGCGCCCGATGCCGCGCTTGTTGCCCAGCGCCTCGCCAATGGCTTCGCCCAACGCAATGGCGGTGTCTTCAATGGTGTGGTGCTCGTCGATATCGAGGTCGCCGCGACAGGCAACATCGATATCCATATAGCCATGGCGTGCAATCTGATCGAGCATGTGGTCGTAGAACGGTATGCCGGTGTCGATGCGGGATTTGCCGGTGCCGTCGAGGTTGACGCGCACCGAGATGTCGGTCTCGGCAGTCTTACGGTTGCGGGTGGCGGTCCGGCGGGAACCCAGCAGCCAGGCGGCCAGTGCCGGCCAGTCTGGAAATGAGGGTCCGGAGTCATTCTGCGCTTTGCCGGTTTCAATGCTGTCAGCGTCAGAGCCACCGGGTTTGTGACGGTCGGACGGTCTGTCGGTGGCATGTCCCGTGCTGCCGTCATCCTTGTTCACGATGAGGGATCCGTCCGGCGCGACGGTGACACGCAGCCGTTCCAGCGGCTGGTCTTTCCACTTTTTGCTCTCCGGGTCGGCCAAGGTGATCTCTTCCTGTTCCAGCAGTGCCGGAATACCGGGCCCGGGATGCGAGCCGCTCTCCATGGCCGGCTGGACGCCCCGCTCCGATAGCTTTTTCAACGCTGTGAGCGTCCCCCGGCGCATAGGCCATCCGCCTGAATCACCTCGCGCCATGGACCGGTCGAGAGAGCCGGCTGGCGCTTTGGTCCCGTCTGGCGGGTCGCCCGCCGCTTTGGTCCCGTCGCGCGAGTCGCCCGGTGCACTGGAGTCAGAGGCCGTTCCCGGTGCGGTTTCTGCACTGGGAGGGCTGGCTGCCGGTCCGAGCGCTGCAGGCTCAATGATCAGAAGCATTCTTGGTGTCATAAAGCTCAGAAATCAGTTGGTCGTTTTCGGGGGTGGTTCCGACGGTGATGCGAAGCGTATTTCCGCAGTGGAGCTGGTCGCCGCGATACCGGACGATCACACCGCGATCCGCCAGGCGCTTGTACCACTCCAGGGCACCGCGCATGCGCACCAGCAGGAAATTGGCATCCGACGGAAAAATGGTCTCCACGTCCGGATGATCGGCCAGTGCGGCCGCCAGACGGTTGCGCTCGGCGATGATTTGGCGGATCTTTTCACGCATCTTGTCCACATGGTCGAAGGCCAGCATGGCCGCATCGGCGGTGAGCTGGTTGACATTGTAGGGCGCCTTGACTTTCATCATCCACTCGATCACCTTTGGATGCGCCAGGGCGGCACCCATGCGTACGGCCGCCATGCCGAACGACTTGGAAAGCGTCTGCAGGATGACCAGGTTGGGATAGGCATCCATCAGATGGCAAAGCGAACCGCTGTCGCTGAAATCGATATAGGCCTCATCCACCACCACCAGCCTGTTGAAATCCTTGAGGATGCGCTCGATCTCCACCTGGTTCAGCACGTTGGCCGTCGGGTTGTTCGGCGAGCAGAGCATGATCAGCTTGGTGTGCTGGTTGACGCGTTGCAGCACAGCGCGTGCATCAAGCTCAAAATTTTTGGTCAGTTCGGCCTCGGACACGCCCACATTGTTGATGCGCGCCGCCACCTTGTACATGCCGTACGTGGGCGGAGTGATGATGATCTCGTCGCGTCCCGGCTCGCAAAAAACACGCATGAGCAGGTCGATGGCCTCGTCGCTGCCCACACCCACGAACACCTGCTCCATCCGGATGCCGCGAAACCCGGCCCACTTTTGACGCAGATCGTTCAGGCGGGTATCGGGATAGCGGTGAAGCGGCAGGTCGGTCGGGATGGCCGGACCGAAACTGTTTTCGTTCGCATCCAGCAGGATCCCCTCGTGGTAGTCATCCCGTGCGGCGTGGTACGGGTTGAGCGTGCGGATGTTCGGACGGATCCACGGCTCGGGGTTGAACGAAGTTTGGGGGGCGGATGACTTTGACTCGGGCATAACTACTCAAAATTGGTAAGGAAAACTCGCGGCTGGATGCGTTTTGCGCTTCTACTTCCGGTGTGAATCTCTGCGGTCAAGCCGGACTTTCACAGCGCGTTTGTGGGCTTCCAGTTTTTCCACTTCGGCCATGCGCATTACTGACTGACCGATGGCATGCAGACCATCCCTGTCCAGTTCCTGGAAGGTGATGTGCTTGAGGAAGCTGTCCACCGAAACGCCGCTGTACATGCGGGCGTAGCCGTAGGTCGGCAGGGTGTGGTTGGTCCCGGAAGCGTAGTCGCCGACGCTTTCGGGTGTCCAGGGTCCCACGAAAACCGACCCGGAATGCATAATTTCGGGGATGAGATCCCGGGCGTTGTCGAGGTTCAGGATGAGGTGTTCCGGGGCGTAGCGGTTGATGACGTCTACGGCCTGGCTTCTGGTTTTCGTGGCCACAATATGGCTGTGCTCCAATGCTTTGCGGGCGATGTTGGCGCGGGGCAGGTCGGTCAGGTGCCGGTCGATGGCGCCAAGTACGGCATCGGTGTCGAACGGACCCACGGTGACAAGCATAACCTGGCTGTCGATGCCGTGTTCGGCTTGGGATAGCAGGTCGGTGGCGATGAATTCGGGGTCGGCGGTGCGATCGGCCACCACCATCACCTCGGACGGCCCGGCCGGCAGGTCTATGGCCACCATGGCATCGCTGTTCTGGAGCAGCATCTTCGCCGTGGTGACGAACTGGTTGCCCGGCCCGAAGATCTTGTCCACTTTGCGCAGCGATCCTGTGCCGTAAGCCATGGCGGCGATGGCCTGGGCGCCACCGGCAAGGTAGATGTGTGAAACACCCGCCAGCGCGGCGACAAACTCGATCTCAAGCGGCGGACGGCCCGATTTGTCGGGCGGCGTGGCGATGACCTTGTAGGAGCAGCCGGCCAGGGCCGCCGGCACGCCGAGCATGAGCGCGGTGGAAGGCAGCGGGGCCGTGCCACCGGGGATATAAAGTCCGACGGCCTCGATGGGCCGTGATTCCCGCCGGCAGATCACGCCGGGCATGGTCTGCACTTCAATGTTCTGGGGAAGCTGCGCTTTGTGAAACAGGTAGAGGTTTTCGTATGCAAGGCTGAAGGCCTCGCGCACATCCCCGTCCACCGGAATCACTTCTTTGGGCCGGACGGGCCACAGCAGCGGGTTGGGGCGCACGCCGTCGTATTTTTCGGTCAGGTCCAGCACGGCCTTGTCGCCGCGCATGTGCACGTCATCGATGATGGTCTGCACTATGGCGCTGATGTCGGCCGTATTCATGCGGGGCCGCTTGCTCAGCATGTTGCGCGCCGTTTCGTCCAAATCGGCAAAATTCCACGTTTTCAGCATCATACAATCATGTTTTCGATCGGAAGGATAACGATGCCGGAGGCGCCGGCCGTTTTCAGGTCCTCCATCACCTCCCAGAACCGGTGCGTCGGGATCACGGAATGGATTGCCACCATGTCGTTTTCGGCAAGCGGGAGCACCGTCGGACTTTTGAGCGACGGAATGATACCGCAGATCTCTTTGGCAGCCCCTGATGGCGCATTCATCATGATATAGCGGCTTTTTTCGGCCTGCTGGCGCGAGCCCATCCGCATCAACAGCTTCTGGATCAGCACCTTTTTGTGCTCGGCGATCGGACGGTTGGTCTGGATCAGTTCGGCCTCGCTTTCGAGGACGGTCTCCAGCTCGACCAGGCCGTTGGTCTTGAGGGTTCCGCCGGTGGAGACAATGTCGGTGATGGCGTCGGCGACGTTAAGGGTGGGGGCAATCTCAACCGCCCCGGATATCTCAATGGTGTCGATGCTGATGCCCTGTTTTTCAAAATGCTCACGCGTGAGCACCGGGTAGCTGGTGGCGATGCGGCTGCCTTCCAGGTCCCTGAGCGACCGGAACCCGCCGTTCTTCGGCACCGCAACGGAGAGCCGGCACTTGCCGAAACCAAGTCCGCGCAGGCTGGACACGTCGGCTTTGCTCTCGGCGGTGACGTTACGTCCCACAAACCCGAGTTCGCAGATACCGTCCTGCACATATTCCGGGATGTCATCATCGCGGATCAGCAGCAGTTCCACGTCGTAGTTGCGGCAAGGGACCAGGATCCGGTTCTTGTAGCTATCAAATTCAAGCCCGATGTTTTCGAGCAGTGCCAGTGTTTTTTCGGAGAGACGTCCGCCTTTCTGGATGGCGATACGCAGGGATGATTCGTTCTGTACCAAAATGATCTTTTTTCTTTTTAATGTAATGGCCCAAGATAAAAAGAAGGCGCGTCAATTATATATGTTTTTGTTGCAATGATCGTTTTAGTGGGGATGTCGCACTTACGCATTCCAACAATTTTTCGTATTTTATTAGGCTTGTCACCAGAAAGGAAGTAACGCTTTATTAATGAATAACATTCGCAATTTCTGCATCATCGCCCATATTGATCACGGTAAATCTACGCTGGCCGACCGTCTGCTGGAACGCACCGGTGCCATTACCGTACGTGAAATGCAGGAACAGGTTCTGGATGACATGGATTTGGAGCGGGAGCGTGGCATCACCATCAAGAGCCACGCCGTCAATATGGATTACAAGGCATCGGACGGACAGACCTACTTTTTCAACCTGATCGACACGCCCGGACATGTCGATTTCGCCTATGAAGTGTCGCGGGCGCTCAAGGCCTGCGAAGGGGCGCTGCTCATTGTGGATGCCACCCAGGGTGTGGAGGCGCAGACCATATCCAACCTGTACCAGGCCATCGATCAGAACCTGGAGATCATCCCGGTAATCAACAAAATTGACCTGCCAGGGGCCGATGTCGAGGGTATTTCCCAGCAGATCATCGACCTGATCGGCTGCAAGCCTGAGGAGATCATCCCGGTCTCCGGCAAAACCGGAGAAGGGGTGGATGCACTCCTGAAGGAGATTGTCCTGCGCATCCCTCCGCCGACAGGCGACCCCGGGAAGCCGCTCAAGGCGCTCATTTTCGACTCGGTGTTCAACACCTACCGCGGCTCCATCGTTTATGTGCGCATCATGGACGGTACTCTGCGAAAAGGCGAGAAAATCCGGTTCATGGCAACAAAACGGGACTATGAAGCGGATGAAATCGGGTTTCTGCGTATCAAAATGACTCCGACCGACACTCTGTCCGCCGGCGAAGTGGGCTACATCATCGGCAACGTAAAGTCACTGGAGGATACGAAAGTAGGTGACACGGTGACCACGCTGGCCAACATGGCTCCCGGGCCCATACCCGGATACAAGGAAGTGAAGCCCAAAGTGTTCAGCGGTATGTATCCCACCAACAGCGAGGATTTTGAGAGCTTGCGTACCGCTTTGGAGAAACTGCAGCTCAACGACGCCTCGCTTCAGTACATTCCTGAGACCTCGGCGGCGCTCGGATTCGGTTTCCGGGCCGGGTTCCTCGGCATGCTTCACATGGAAATCATCCAGGAGCGGCTGGACCGGGAATTCGACATGGACATCATCACCACCGTGCCCAACGTGGAGTACGTGGTCGAGACCACCGACGACAAGAAGATCCTCGTCGACAATCCAACCGACATGCCGCCTCCGGGACGTATCCAGCGGGTGCTTGAGCCTTACATAAAGGCCCAGATCATCACGCCTGCGGAGTACATCGGCCAGGTGATGAAACTGTGCCAGGAGAAGCGCGGTTCGTATGTCAACACCCTGTACCTGGATGCCAAGCGCGTCGACATCACCTACGAACTGCCGTTGGCCGAGATCGTCTTCGATTTTTACGACAAGCTGAAAAGCCAGACGCGCGGATACGCCTCGCTGGACTACGACCTGATCGAGAACCGTCCGGGGCAGCTGGTGAAGCTGGATATCCTGCTCAATGGCGATCCGGTGGATGCGCTCTCGTGCATCGTGCACCGTGAGAAGGCCTACGAATGGGGCCGGCGTCTGTGCAGCAAGCTCAAAAAGCTGATCCCGCGCCAGATGTACGAGGTGGTGATCCAGGCGGCCATCGGGTCCAAGGTGATCTCGCGCGACACGGTGCGCGCGCTGCGGAAAGATGTGACGGCCAAGTGTTACGGCGGCGATATCACGCGCAAGCGCAAGCTTCTTGAAAAACAAAAGGAGGGCAAGAAGCGTATGAAACAGGTAGGTACCGTCGAGATCCCGCAGGAGGCGTTTCTGGCTGTGCTTTCCATGGACGATAACTGATGCGGGCAACAACCGCATATCCACAAGAATGCATATCCACAAAGACGCAGATCCAAAAACGAGTATCCACAAGAACGAATCAACCGGGCGAAAGAACAAGATCAAAAATGATGCAAA
>SKYW01000262.1 GCA_007127695.1 Balneolales bacterium
TCGGCGTAGGTGATGTTTTGTGGCAGGTTGGTGAAGTGGCGCAGGCCGGACTCGAACTCATCCTGGTTGCGGGCGCGGTTGAATTTGTAGGTGGCGATGAGAATGTCGTTATCGGGCAGGTGGGCCACCCACTGGATGGCATGTCCCGCCGGAAAGCGGTTGGGTGCGACGTTGTCCCCGAAAGTCTGGGTAATCGGACCGTGATGGGTGTAGCGCACGGTGTCGGTGACCGTCTTGCCGCCGCGAACGGGGATTTTCTCGATGCGCTGCCGGACCGGCTTCCACTGGCCGTCGTGCAGGTATTCTTCTCGTTTTTCATCGCGGAACTCGATTTCGAAGACATCCAGGGTGTTGGATCCGGTGTTGGTGACGCCCCATGCGACGTGCTCGTTGAAGCCGATGACCACACCTGGAGCGCCGGGCAGGCTGACGCCATAGGTGTTGAGGCCGCTGCCGGGTTGGCCGCTGCCAGGTTGGCTGCTGCCGAATTCGCTGCGGTAGACCGTTTCGTTGTTCGTGCCGGTGCTGTGGAGCTGGATCTCGTACCAGATGGATGGCAGGTTCACGCTCAGGTGCGGATCACTGGACAGTACCGGGAAGCCGCTCGCTGTCTTGCTGCCGTCCACGGCCCAGGAATTGCTGCCTATGCCGGGATCTGGTTCAGGCAGCGGCAGGTCACGCACGATTCCGGGGACAAATCCGGTATCGGGTGTTTCGGGTGGAATCGGCTCGAAGTCCCAGTTCTGGTCCGGCGGAATAATCGGGTCTGTCCATGGCAGTTCGTCGGGATAGAGCAGGCGGTAGACATCCTCATCCAGAAGTGCGCGGGCGTTGGTCTGGGCGTGGGCGCGGGTCCCGGCGGAGAGTGTCTGGGACATGTTCATCAGCAGCAGTGCTGCGCTGAGCGTTGAAAACGGTTCAGGTTCCGAGTCGAAAATCTTGAATTCGACGGGATAGTCCTTTGGCCTGAGCTGATCAAGCCAGGCGTTGTAGCCGTCGGTGTAGGCCTGGACCATGAGGCTGGTCCGTGGATCGGAGCCCATGGAAGCTGCGTTGATTTCGGCGCCGTACATCATCCCCAGGCGGCGCTGGGCGCGGTCATAGTCGATGGCATCCGGGCCCACGATTTCGGCCAGGCGTCCGGCCGCCGCACGGGTCTGGAAGTCGACCTGCCACAGCCGGTCCCGCGCGGTGACAAGGCCCTGGGCAAAGTAGAGATCGTAGTCGTTGTCGGCGAAGATGTGCGGCACGCCGCGTTCGTCATATCGTACCGTCACGGTGGATCGAAGCTGGTCCGCATCCAACACGAGATTCCGGATCCCGTCGCGCTCCATGTTCTGCCAGAAACCCTGCCACGGATTGGTCAGGTGTCCAAGCGGCGGGAGCATCCCGATGCGGGTGCTCAGCAACCAGGTGAGCAGAATGGTGAAAGCCAGAAGGGCAACGGCCCTGATGAGCCGGGTGCCCCGGGATATTCGAATCGGCATAATCGTTACGGTGAGCGTTCAGGACAAATACATCATCACATGCAGCTCAAGATAGCAATCACGGGCATCAGAGGGAAACCGGGGATATTTGCTTCCGGGGAACCGTTCGACCGATACGTGATTTGACGCGGAACGAATGCAAAAAATGTGATACTTTAGGCATACAGCGATAGCAAAACCAAAGGAAGCACAGGGTAATGTACATGACTATGATCTGCAACAGAAAAACCGGCAATAGGATGCGCACATCCATGACCATTTTTGTGATATCCGTTTTTGTTATCCTGAATGCAGGATGCGGGCGGGATGCGGACAGGCCGGCCGGCATGGCGGATTCCCTGCCGGGCGACCGTGATAACGGCGCCTTCACTTACCAAATCCCGCGGCAGCAGGAATTGGCAGCGGAATTCGCTGCGAAACCGGGCAGGGAGACCGCGGATTTTGCTGTGGCGGCGGCCAATCCATTGGCAACGGATGCGGGTTACCAGGTGCTGCGCGCGGGGGGATCGGCGGTCGATGCCGCCGTTGCCATCCAGATGGTGCTGACGCTGGTGGAGCCGCAATCCAGCGGCATTGGGGGCGGGGCGTTTGTCATGCATTGGGACGGCAGACGGGTTTCGGCGTTCAATGGCCGCGAGACGGCACCTGCCCGGGCTGGCGAAGATCTTTTCCTGGACCGGGAAGGCAACACGATCCCGTTTTCCGAGGCAGTGCACAGCGGTTTGTCCGTCGGGGTTCCCGGCACGCTGGCCGTGCTGCGACAGGTCCACGAAAAATACGGCATATTCTCATGGGAGCAGCTTTTTGAGCCGGCGATCCTGCTGGCCGAAAAGGGTTTCGCGATCAGCCCCCGCCTGCACCGGCAGCTTCAGAACGACCGACGCCTGCGGGATGACGATATCGCACGTGCTCTGTATTACGATGAAGAGGGCAACGCGCATCCGGTCGGATATCAGCTGCGAAATCCCGCGCTGGCTGAAATACTGCGCCGTGTGGCCCTGGAGGGCGTTTCCGCGTTTTACGAGGGACCGGTGGCCGCGAACATCGTCGACCGGGTCCGTATGCATCCGCGTCCCGGCGCCATGCGCAGCGACGATCTCTCGTCCTATCCCTTCGAAGACCTCGAAACAGACCCCATGTGCACCCCCTGGCGGCAGTACACGATCTGCGGCTTTCCTCCGCCATCCTCCGGACACCTGACCGTGATGCAGATCCTGGGTATCCTGGAGCATTTGGAGATGCCGGATTGGGCCTTTGCACATGAATTGGCACCGGTCAATGCACCCCCGCAACAGGAAAACCGGGTGGATACCGTTCCGTATACGTTACAGGATACTGTGCCAGCTATAATGCCGGATACCGTGCCCGCTGTTGTGCCTGATACCGTGCGCGATATGGAGCGGGACATGGTTCCGGACGATCTTGTTGCGAATGATATCGATGCGGATACGCTGGTTGCCGTGCACTGGCGGGATCTGCTGATGTCGGCCGACTGGCTGCACTATTACCTTGAGGCCTCGAAACTGGCCTACGCCGACCGCAACCGCTATATTGCCGATCCGCGTTATGTGGTGGGGCCGGGCGGGGATTGGGAGCGCATGCTTGATCCGGGCTACCTGGCGTTTCGTGCCGCGCTGATCGACACTGTTGCGATGGATGAGGCCGATGCGGGCAATCCGGCCGGCGACTATTCGCAGTACGGCGTGGCTCCGGAGCAGCCGGACAATGGAACCAGCCATATCAGCATTGTCGACCGCGACGGTAACGCCGTATCCATGACTACCACCATCGAGCAGGTGTTCGGCAGTCGCATTATGGCTGACGGCGGCACCGGGATGACCGGCGGGTTTCACCTGAACAACGAGCTGACCGACTTTTCCCTCGCACCGGTGGATGCGGACGGCAGACCGATCGCAAACCGGGTCCAGCCGGGCAAGCGTCCGCGCTCCAGCATGGCGCCGAGCCTGATATTCGACACGGAAACCGGTGAGTTGATGGCTGCCATCGGCTCGCCTGGCGGTGCCGGCATCATCCATTTTGTCGCAAAAACCATCCTGGGGATCTATGATTTCGGCCTGAACGCACAGGAGGCGATCGATCTGGCCAACTTTGCCAACTACAACGGTCCCACCGTGCTGGAGCAGAACCGATTTCCGCAGCAGGTTATTGATGCGCTCGAGGAGCGTGGCCATGTGGTGCGTCAGCGTCCGCTCACAAGCGGCCTCCAGGCCATCCAGCGTACCGAATACGGATTCTTCGGCGGTGCTGATCCGCGCCGGGAAGGTGTTGTCATGGGTGAGTGAAAATGAACCATTCTGTCATCATATCCGCCCTTTGGCTGGCTCTGATCCTCATACCGCTGTTTGCCATGACCTCATGCGAGATGGATGGCAGGGAGGATGCGGATGTCGTGCTGCAGGAGGGTGTGGCCAGCTGGTACGGACCGGGGTTCCACGGACGGCGCACATCCAACGGTGAAATCTACGATGCCAGCGACACCACCGCGGCCCATCGGACGCTGCCGTTCGACACCATCGTGCGGGTGGTCGACACGGAGACCGAACAGTCCGTCTATGTGCGCATCAACGACCGGGGGCCGTATGTGGGCGACCGCATCATCGATCTGTCGCGGGCAGCCGCCGAAGCGCTGGACATACTCGAGTCCGGCACGGCGCATGTGCGTCTGGAACTGGTGGAGGCGGGCGGACCGATACCCGACGATATCAACGAGAAGCGTTACACCATCCAGCTTGGCGAGTACAGCGGACCGTTCTATGCAAACCGGTTTGCCAAGGATATCGGCGGCGAGGTGCGGGTGGACAGTGTGTACCTGTTTCAGCGCTCCCGGTTCATGGTCTATTACGGGCATTACGACAGTATCGACAGTGCGCGCGCCGATGCCAGGCGGCTCAAGGAACAGGGATACCGCGGATTTGTGAAGCAGATCAACTGATTACCTGCGCGAGCCGCGGATGTCGATGGCAAAGGCGCCGTGGCCATCCTCCAGTACATAAAGCGGGTTCATCTCCAGCTCGGTGACATCGGGATGGTTGATGGCGATATGGCTCATGCGGATGAGGATGTCGGTGACGGCGTTGCGGTCGCGCGGCGGCATGTTGCGCCAGCCCCCGAGTTTGCGTCCGGCTATGGTGGCGTCGATGAGCCGGTCGGCCTCGATGGCGTCGAGCGGCGCTATGGCGGTGTAGACGTCCCGGTAGAGCTCCACTTCGGTGCCGCCGGTTCCGAACACGACGAGTCCGCCGAACTGGGGATCCTGCTTTATGCCGATGATCACTTCCTGTCCGCCCCGGAGCATTTTCTGGACCAGTACGCCCTGCATGTCGGCGCCGGCCTTTTTGGCGATGTCACCGATTTCCTGCCAGGCAGTGCGTACCTCCTTGTCGCTGTTCAGATCCAGGCGTATCGCGCCGACGTCCGATTTATGCGTGATTTTCTTCGAGAGCATTTTTATGGCGACGGGGTAGCCGATTTCGCCGGCGGCTTGCACGGCCTCATCCACCCCGATGGCGGTCCGTTGCGGCGGCAGCGGGATGTCGTAGGCGGCGGCCAGGCCAGGCCAGTCACCGTCGGAGATCATCTGCGCGGCGTCGGCCGGTATTTCAGGCGGCGGAGGCGTGGTGATTTCTCCGGCCTGCTTCATTGCATCCAGCCAACTGCGCCGCTTGTCCATGACGGCGAGGATGGATGCGGCCCGTTCGGGGAAGGCGACGTTGGGGATGCGGCGTTTGTGCAGCAGCTCCAGGGTTTCTTCGACGTCTTTTTTGCCCATCAGGCAGGTGATCACCGGTTTTTTGTAGAGCGTGGCGCCTTCGCCGATCACTTCGGCCACGCTGGATTGCCGGAACCAGTCCTGCGGCGCCTGGATGACGATGACGGCATCCACGGTCTCGTCCGCCAGCAGTGCATCCAGTGCGAGGGCATAGGTGGACGGACCTGTGCCGGCGACGATGTCGACCGGGTTGTTGACGCTACCGGCCGAGGGGATGCGTTTCCTGAGCCAGGCTTTGGTCTGGTCGGTGAGCGGGGCCATTTCCAGCCCGTATTTCTGGAGGGCATCGACGGCCAGGATGCCGAAACCGCCGGCGTTGGTCAGGATAGCGACGCGTTTGCCGGCCGGCAGGGGCTGCCATGCCAGGGCGCGCGCCTGGTCGAACATCTCCTGCATGTTGTTGACCTGCAGGACCCCGGCTTTGCGGAAGGCGGCTTCCCAGGCCTCCATGCTGCCGGAAAGCGCCCCGGTGTGCGAGGTCACGGCGTCGGCGCCCTTCTCGGATTGTCCGCCCTTGAGTGCCAGGAAGGGTTTTCTGAGGGATATATCCTTCGCTACGCTGAGGAATTTGCGTCCATCCGCGATGCCCTCGATATAGGTGGTGATCACGCCGGTGTTGGGGTATCCGGCGACTGCCTGCATGGTTTCCATGGCGGAGACATCCATCTGGTTTCCCATGGTGGCGATGCGGGAGAAGCCGATGCCCTTGCTCTGGGCCCAGTCCATCACCGAAATGACCACGGCGCCCGACTGCGAGACGAACCCGATATCGCCTCTCTGGGGTGATCCAAGCACGAATGTGGTGTTGAGCGGGGTGTGGGTATCGATGACGCCGATACAGTTGGGACCCAGGACGCGGATCCGGTACTCCCGGGCGATCTCCAGCAGCTCCTTTTCCATGATGGCGCCTTCTTCGCCGGTCTCGCTGAAACCGCCGCTCTGGATGATCACATGGCGGATTCCGACGTCGCCGCAATCCCGAAGCACGCCCGGCACCCCGGGTGCGGGAATGATGATGATGGCCAGGTCTGCTTTCCCGGGCAGATCCTTGACCGAGGGGTAGCAGCGAAGTCCGGCTATTTCCCGGGCCTGCCTGTTTACAGGGTAGATATCGCCTGTGAATCCGTAACCGATGAGGTTGCGTACGACATTGTTGCCCATTTTGTTGGGATCGGAGGAGGCCCCGATGATGGCGATCCGGTCAGGGGAAAAGAAGGGTTCGAGCATGGTTTGTGTGATGAAATGAACATGACAGCCTCCGGCTGACACAGGAGCATGATTACATCCTGTCATGTGAATTCATTCTGACATTATGAATCTTAATTGATTTAAACAGATGAAATGTGACTGTTTGTGCGCCGGACAGCCGGTCCGGGCACTCCGTGTTCGTTGAACAGGATGTAAAATTACCATTTTTGTTGCCATTTGCACTGAAAAAAATGATAATGAAGTACGATTCCTTTTATCTTTGGATAAGCACAGGATACCCCTGTTGCCGGAACCTTGTTGCCGGACCTTGAACCAACTTCTGACTGCCATGATGAGAAGACTCCGCAATGCCATAATCCTTTTGATGCTGGTGGCGCTCACCGGCTCTTGTACCATACAGAAAAACCCGGTCACCGGGTCGTCCCGGTTGCTGGCCTACACCTGGAGCCAGGAGGTCCAGATAGGCCAGGAGGTAGACCAGGAGCTGGTCAACCAGTATGGCTTGTACGACGATTCCGCGGTGGCGGAATATGTTTACGATCTTGGCAAGGTGATCCTGGCCGAGAGTCACATGCGCCGGGAGGATACGGACCGGCAGTTCCGCGAGACCGAGTTCTTTTTCCGGGTTCTGGACAGTCCCGTGGTCAATGCGTTTGCGCTGCCCGGCGGCTATGTTTATTTCACGCGCGGACTCTTGGTGCATCTGAACAATGAAGCGCAGCTGGCGGTGGTCGTCGGGCACGAGATCGGTCACGTGGCAGCGCGTCACGCCTCTCAGCGGGCCTTACGTCAGACGCTCGGACAGATTGCGATCATTGGCGGAGCGGTGCTCGGACAGGAGTTCCTTGGCCTGCCCGGTGAAAGCATCCTGAACCTGAGCAGTCAGGCCGCCCAGCTTATCTTTCTCAGCTACAGCCGCGATGCCGAGCGGGAATCGGATCGACTCGGGGTGGAATACGCTGCCATGGCGGGATATGCCGCAGAGGATGGCGCCGCCTTTTTCACCAGTTTGAAGCGCATGTCGGAGCAGGCCGGACAAGCCATCCCGACCATGCTTTCCAGCCATCCGGATCCCGGCGAGCGGGAGCAGAGCATCCCGCAGATGGCTGCGGAATGGGCGGAGAAAGGGTACAGCCAGGAGATCCGCAATGAGGAACGGTACTTCCAGATGATTGACGGCATGATGTACGGCGAGAATCCACGAGAGGGATTTGTGGATAACGGCCAGTTTGTGCACCCCGAACTGGCGTTCCGGTTCCCGGTCCCCACGCAGTGGCAGCTGATAAACCAGCGCAACGAGGTGATCCTGCTGAGCCCGTCGCAGGATGCGGTCATGATCCTTCGCATTGACGGACAGGCCTCAACGGCGCGCGAATCGGTGCAGAACTTTATCGGCCAGGAAGGCATCTCGACCAACAGCCAGTCCGAGACCCAAAGCAGCGGGCAGTACACGGCGTACCAGGCAGATGTCACCATCCCCCAGAATGAAGGGGACCTGCGTGCGCTAATCTATGCCGTGGAGTATGACGGACGGGTGTACCGCTACATCAATTACACGCTGACCGGCAAGTGGGACGACTTCGCGCAGACGTTCAGCCAGGTGCCGGATGGATTCGACCGGCTCACGGACCGGCGCATACTGGGCATCCAGCCGGTGCGGCTGAATGTGGTGCCGGCACCGCGGACGGACCAGTTCCGGAACCTGCTGCCCGCGCAGCTTCCGATGGATATCACCCCGGAGGAACTGGCTATTGTCAACCAGGTTGAGCTGGATGAGCAGATTTCGGCCGGACGTCCGTTGAAGATCCCGGTTCAATAAGGAGCCGGGCAGGACCTTTTCACACTTTCTCCATGACCACCGAGATGCCCTGGCCGACGCCGATGCACATGGTGCACAGGGCGCGTTTCGCATCGGAGCGTTGCAGCTGGTAGAACGCGGTTGTGACGATGCGCGCTCCGCTGGCCCCGAGCGGGTGTCCGAGCGCGATGGCGCCGCCGCACTGGTTGAGCCTTGGATCGAAATCGTCCAGCCCCAATTCACGGAGGCAGCCCAGTGCCTGTGCGGCAAAGGCCTCGTTGAGCTCAATGATGTCGAAGTCGTCGAGGGACAGATTCAGGCGTGGAAGCAGCTTGTTGGTGGCGGGCACCGGACCCATCCCCATGATACGGGGCAGGACACCGGCAGTGGACATGCCCAGGATGCGGGCCCTCGGGGTCAGTTTGTGCTTTTTGACGGCCTCTTCGGATGCGAGGATTACGGCGGCGGCCCCGTCGTTGACCCCGGAGGCATTGCCGGCGGTCACGGTGCCGTCCTTGCGGGAAACGGGCTTGAGGGCTGCCAGTTTCTCCACGGAGCTCAGGCGGGGATGCTCGTCGGTATCCACCACGATGGGATCGCCCTTGCGCTGCGGGATGGTCACGGGAACGATTTCCTCGGCCAGCCAGCCGTTCCTCTGCGCTTCTGCGGCCTTTTCCTGGCTCCAGTGGGCGAACCGGTCCTGGTCCTCACGGGAGATGTGGAAGTCGTCGGCGATGTTTTCGGCTGTGATGATGAGCGGCTCGGTGCCGTACATCTCATCCATTTTCTTGTTGATGAACCGCCAGCCGATGGTGCTGTCGTAGAGGTTGACGGAGCGGGAAAAGGCCTGGGCCGATTTGTCCATGACGAACGGCGCGCGCGACATACTCTCCACGCCGCCGGCAACTATCAGGTCGGCCTCGCCCGAGCGGATCATGCGTGCGGCATTGCCGATCGCATCCATGCCGGAGCCGCACAGCCGGTTGACGGTCATACCGGGAATGGTTTCGGAAAGTCCGGCCAGCAGCAGTGACATGCGCGCGACGTTGCGGTTGTCCTCGCCGGCCTGGTTGGCACAGCCCAGGATCACGTCGTCGACCTCCAGCCAGTTCACATCAGGGTTGCGTTCGACCAGTGATTTGATGGGAAGGGCGCCCAGATCGTCGGCTCGAACCTGGGAAA
>SKYW01000048.1 GCA_007127695.1 Balneolales bacterium
AACAGCGCATCCATGAACTCGGATTGGCATCTGATCAAACGCACTTCCTGCCCAGGACAGCCCGGTTTTCGATGGCATGGCTGGATGAAAAGGACTTCCAGTCGGACAACGTACGGCTGAGCAAACACCTGATCGAAGCCATGATGCGTTATGAAGGCCGCGGTTGCCGGTCATTGGCCGTCGTGGTAGCCCGGCGCAGCCTGTCCGAGTTTTCCGGATCCCTCATCGATGCCGCAGAAGTATTTGTGCGCAGGAATCGCCCTTCACATTACAGGAAACCCGGCGTCAGCTACTGGAGAAGCTACCTCAAGAGCACCGGCAAAGAGGTATACGACATTGGCAGCCAGATCATTTCAGATGATCATGAACTGATAGGCAGGGAGGATGTGATTTGTTGGCTGACCGGCGATGAGGAAGATGTGGTACGTCTGGCCCGTCAATTTGGTCCGCAGTTGCAACAGGTCTATGTGTATGCCGGACGGGAAGCGCTATCCCAAAAAGGTGTCAGGTCTCTGTCTGATGTTCCGGAGATCCGTTTGGAGCCATTGTCAAATGCACAGTCGCCACCCATCGACTGGCAGCCGGATGGGATCGATGTGCTGGAATGGCTTTGGGATGCCTGATCCTCAATCCCTGATCTTCAGGTCCAGATCCTCAAACCCTAGTGCTCATAGATCATTTTGCGGGTCATGCCCCCGTCAATGACCAGTTGTTCCCCTGTGATGAACCGGTTTTCCGGGTGGCAAAGGAAAAGGCAGGCCCTTGCAATGTCTTCGGGTTTGCCAACCCGTCCTGCCGGATGCTGGCTGTGATCGATGCTTCTGAGGTTTTTGGGATCGCGGGTGTGGATCCATCCCGGCGAGATTGCGTTCACAATAATCCTTTTTGGAGCAAGCGACAGGGCCATGGCATGAGTAAGCGAGAGCAGTCCGCCTTTTGATGCGGCATACGCCTCCCAGTCGGGCTCGGACATCAGTGCCCGGGTGGATGCCATGTTTACGATTGCGCCGCCATTGGTCATATGACGTGCTGCCTCCTGCGAGCAGAGGAAGGCACCTCTGAGATTGGTATTCAGGACACGGTCCCACTCGTCCACAGCCAGTTCATCAAATGATGCATACGCAGCAATCCCTGCATTATTGATCAGGATATCAATTTGTCCGGTTTTTGTGACTGTTTCGGCAATCATCCGGCGGATCGAATCCGGATTGGACACATCGGTGCGCAGGAACAAAGCGGTGCCGCCTGATGCGTTTAGCGAACGCTCCAGCCCGCTTCCAGCCGGTTCATCGATGTCCGCCAGGATCACCCTGGCATGTTCCGCGGCAAATGCCTTGGCGACGGCCCGGCCTATTCCATTGGCCGCTCCGGTGACTATGACGGTTTTCCCCCTGTATGCTTCGTTGTTTTCCGGTCTTTCAGGTGTCATGGCTGTTTATCACTTGGTTTCCTCGGGAATGGCGTGTCATCCACCAGAAAAATAAGGCATTGCATCTCAAGGTAAGCAATATGGAATCAAAAGGCAGGGGAAGGGGCCTGTTGCAGCTTCAATTAGCGGAAAAAAAGCTGTATCTTCATCCATCTCAAAAAGGTCCGTCCGGCTTCCTGTTCACAATCACGGGACGGGGCATCGCGACGGACCGCATCCACCGTCATACGGCATCAGTGAACATCCCACAGATAATCTGACATGAGCGAATACAGACCCGCAGAGATTGAACCGAAATGGCAGCAGTACTGGCTTGAAAACAAGACCTTCCGGACCGATGACAACGACCGTGATCGTCCGAAGTACTATGTGCTGGACATGTTTCCCTATCCCAGCAGTTCCGGTCTGCATGTCGGCCATCCAGAAGGGTACACGGCCACCGACATCCTTGCCCGTCACAAACGGATGATCGGCTACAATGTACTTCATCCGATCGGTTGGGATGCGTTCGGACTCCCGGCGGAGCAGTATGCCATCAAAACCGGCACCCATCCGCGGAAAACAACCAATCAGAATATCGATGGATTCCGCCGGCAGCTGCAGGCGCTCGGATTCAGCTACGACTGGGACCGGGAGGTCAACACGACCGATCCGGCGTATTTCCGCTGGACTCAGTGGATCTTCCTGAAATTGTACGAGCAGGGCCTGGCATACGAAGCGAGTGTGCCGGTGAACTGGTGTCCGGAACTCGGGACAGTGCTGGCTAACGAGGAGGTGATCGACGGGAAGAGCGAGGTGGGAGGTTTCCCCGTTGAACGCAAGCCGATGCGCCAGTGGATGCTTAAAATCACGGCCTACGCCGAGCGGCTGCTGCAGGATCTGGAGGAGCTTGACTGGTCCGAATCCATCAAGGAAATGCAGCGCAACTGGATAGGAAAATCGGAAGGAGCCAATGTGGTGTTCCCGATGAAGACCGATGGAACGGCACCAGAAGAGACCATTGAAGTATTTACCACCCGTCCCGATACCCTTTTTGGCGCCACCTACATGGTGCTTGCCCCGGAGCATCCGCTGGTGGATCGCGTCACGACCGATGCACAGAAACAGGCCGTGGCCAATTACCGTGAGACGGCTGCCAGGAAGACCGATCTGGACCGGACCGACCTCAACAAGGACAAAACCGGGGTTTTTACCGGTGCGTATGGCATAAATCCCGTGAATAATGAGGAGATCCCTGTCTGGATCGCTGATTATGTAATGATGTCCTATGGCACCGGCGCCATCATGGCGGTGCCGGGTCACGACGAGCGGGACTGGGAATTTGCCCGGAAGTACGAGCTGCCGATCGTTGAAGTTGTCAAAGGCGGGGATGTCACGAAAGAGGCCTATGTGGATTCGAACGAAGGTATCTGTGTAAATTCTGCCAATAACGAGGTTTCCATTAATGATTTACCGGTTCCCGAGGCCAGGAAAGTGATTACCGAATGGCTGGAGCAGAAAGGTCTGGGAAAATATGCGGTGACGTACAAACTGCGCGACTGGCTTTTCTCACGGCAGCGCTACTGGGGGGAACCGTTCCCGGTCATCCATGTGGACGGCAAACCCAAACCGCTTCCGGAAGATCATCTGCCGATCACGCTTCCCGAATTGGACGATTTCGAGCCGACCAAAACCGGGGAACCGCCATTGGCCAAAGCCGGGGAGTGGGTGAATACGACCGATCCGGAGACGGGCAAACCGGCAATACGGGAAACCAACACCATGCCGCAGTGGGCCGGATCCTGCTGGTACTATCTGCGGTACATAAGTCCGGATTACGAACAGGGACCGGTGGATCCGGAAAAGGAGAAATACTGGATGCCGGTGGATTTGTATGTAGGTGGTGCAGAGCACGCAGTACTTCACCTGCTTTACGCCCGGTTCTGGCACAAGGTGCTCTTTGATATCGGTGTCGTATCCACAAAAGAACCGTTTAAGCGACTGGTCAACCAGGGCATGATCCTTGGCGAGCTTGAATTCACGGCATACAAGGATGCCGATGGCAGGTATCTCCCTGTCGATCGCAACGGCATGAGCGAGGAGCTCGAGCGTGTCAAACTGGAGGAAAAGGATGTCGAAAAACGCGGTGACCGCTTTGTGATCAAGGGTACCGATACGGTGGTGGATGCGCGCTCATTCAAAATGTCCAAATCACGCGGCAATGTGATCAATCCGGACGATGTCGTTGAGAAATATGGCGCCGATGCGCTCCGGCTCTACGAAATGTTCATGGGTCCGCTTGAGCAGGTAAAACCCTGGAGCATGCAGGGTGTGGAAGGGGTCTACAGGTTCCTCAAGCGGGTCTGGCGCCTGATCATGGATCAGGAGTCCGACACTGTGAACCAGGCCGTAGCGCGTTCGGTCAACAGTGACGGGTCGCCCGTGGTGGAACCGGATCGCGCACAGCTGAAGATCCTGCACGAGACCATCAAGAAAGTCACCGATGATATCGAAGGGCACCGGTTCAACACGGCCATCTCGGCGCTCATGATCTTCACGAATGAGGCAATGAAGTGGGACGTGCGTCCCGTTGAGGTTCTCAAGCCATTTCTACTCATTCTTTCACCGTTTGCGCCGCATCTGGCTGAAGAGCTTTGGGAGAAGCTTGGCGTGCTGACCAACGAAGTATCCCCGGACGCCGCAGAAACCGAAGGGACAACCCACCGGTCGGGCCGGACCCTCGCCTATGAGCCCTGGCCGGAGTATCGGGAAGAACTGCTTCAGGCAGACAGCAAGACCTACGCTGTGCAGGTAAATGGAAAGGTGCGCGGACAGATCGAAGTACCGTCAGAACGCGCCGCCGAGAAGGACTTTGTCCTGGATGCGGCCCGAAATGAGCCGGCGGTCAGCAGACACCTGGATAAAGGTCGGGTCGTCAAGGAAATCTTCGTGCCGAATCGCGTCATCAATTTTGTTGTCAAATAATGACGCAAACGGGGATGACACAAGTTCGTTGCGATAAGATCCTGCGTTTATCCCGTTACCCGTTACCCGTGTCCGAGAAAATCTGAAATCTGTGTCGTAAGTTCATTCAGCGGAGTGACTACCACACCATCTGAAATCGGATAGCTATCTTTCACCGGCGCGGCAATGAAAGTCAGATCTGCCTGAATATCTTTCAGGGCATTTCTGTTGCCGGAGGACAATTCCGGTTTCATCGATGGCCGGCATTCAATGGCTACCACCATCGATCCCGATTCAATAATGATATCGACCTCGTTTCCGTAACTTGATCGGTAGAAATAGAACTGCAAGGTTGGGAAATGTGTCTGCAGGTGCATCAATACCACTGATTCCCATAGCGATGCCCAGATCGGATGGCCGTAGGCGGCATCAAAATTCTGCAACTGCAGCAGGGCACAGGTAATTCCCGGGTCAGAAATGTAGATTTTCGGTGACCTGACCAGCCTCTTATTCGATTTTCCAGGCCAGGCGTTGAGCTGGGTAACCATGAACATGTTACTCAGGACATCGATATAGTTCCTTATTGTATTGTGACTGACCTCCAGCGAGGTGCCGATCTTGCTGTAGTTGACGGTCTGACCATTGTTGTTGGCCAGCATAGGCAACAACCGTCTCATGGTCCGATGTGTGATACCAGCAAACTGCGGGAGATCACGCTGCAGAAACGAATTGATGTATTCAAGACGCCATTCCATCGACTTCTCATCACTTTCAGCCATGAGGGAAGGATAGTATCCGCCACGCGTCAGGTAGGTTTCCAAACTGGTTTTATCAATCACTTCGATGTACAAAAGGGGAGGCAGATGAATGTAATTGATATACCCGTACAATGCCTGTGTATCCTGTCCCAGCAATTCCCTGGATGCACCACCGAGTAAAAGATACATGCCCGGACGCTTTTTCTCGTCAACAGTCCGTTTCAGCACGGTAAACAATTCCGGTACGTGATGGATGCCGTCAATACAAACAAGCTTGTCAATCTGGGCTTCAAAGAACCAGTCCGGATCGTCCAGTTTTTGAAGGTCTGACGGATGCTCCAGATTCAGGTAAAGCGTCTCACGACCGCGTATTTTTGATAACAACTGTTTTGCCAGCATTGACTTGCCGCTATGCCGGGATCCCGTGATGACAGTGACAGGTTTGGTTTGCAGCGATCGAGCAATATCTTTTTCAACTAATCGAGGAAAATAGTCCATAGCGTCCCGTGGTTTGTAAAGGTTGTTTACATATTGCTCAATGATATTGCACAATGACTGTTATTGTCAAGAAAAAAAACAAGCGGATATGAAGTTTAAAGCACAAGGTGCACCCGGGAAGGCGACAAGAGAGGGGTGAGCAAAGGTGTTTTTGATACGCAACCGGAATAGCTCTGTCAGCTGACACTTTTTTTATCGGTATCAGCAGCCGATTCCCTGCAGAGGGAAATCATATCGGTAATTTTTTTCTCATCGTCAAGTATGCGGGGCATTTTGGTTTGCGCATGCAGAGACTGATGTTTTTCACGCCACTGGTACATGGCATCCTTGGTGAGATTGAGTATGACAGGCGGGTGGATGCCCATGCTCTCTCTTCGATTGTGATAATGCCGGTTGATCTTGCGAAGATTGTCATCGAGAAGACTGGTAAATTCTTCCATGTTTTCGGGCTCTTTGACCCACTGGATAAACCAGTAATGCCGAGGCGCTCTGATATCCGGATCAATCAGGCCGCCCATGGCAAAAACGGAAAACTTCGAATCGGTTTGCCCGGCGGTAGTTTCAAGGGCGTTTTGTGCCTCATACGACTCGACCGCTTCCCCGAAGCGGTCGAAGATCTCGGACACACGCCCGACAACCTGAATGCGGGGTTGTTCAAGATCCGTGAATTCAATTACGTCATTGATCATGTACCGGAAAAGTCCGGAATTGCTGGTGACCACAAGGGAATAGGGGACCCCTTTCTCAACCTGCCAGGTTGGTATTGTTTTCTGTCCCTGGAGTTTGTCCTTGTACTTTTTTGGATGGGGTATCCATTCATAAAAAACGCCATTATCTACAATGAGACGCAGGTCCGTACGTTCCAAATCGTCGCTGAATGCGAAGTATGACTCCGAGGCGCCGTAATTTTCGATATAATCCATATCCAGCCCTTCGAGCAGCTGGTTGAAATGGGACCGGTAAGTGTTCAGCGCCTCTCCGCCGCAAATCAGAAGTCGCAGATTCGGCCAGATATCACGTATGTGCTTTTTACCGGTAATCTCCAGAGCCCGCTGGAAAAAACGCAATGCCCAGGAAGGGATTGCAACGATCTTGCGTACATCTGATTTAACAGCACGCTCAAGGGTTCGATCAAATTTTTCTGCCCACTCTTCCCGTATCATGGTCTGAGGTGACCGTACCTGAAAAAGAGAGAGCCAGCCGGGTGAAAGCTTGGCAAGGTATGCGCTGATTTCGCCCAGCCGTATATTGGATTTTGAATCGAGCCGTTCGATATTTCCGGGCAGGCTTACGTGGCTGCCCATGAAGAAATGAAGGAAATTCGGATTCTGCGTGATATAGGAGATGATGACTTTGCGCATGAAGCGCTGGTCGCTCCGCAGGCGGTCTTCACTCAACGGAATGTGCTTGCCCTTACCGGTAGTGCCTGCAGATACGGCGAAATTC
This sequence comes from Balneolales bacterium, assembly GCA_007127695.1. Lineage (GTDB taxonomy): Bacteria > Bacteroidota > Rhodothermia > Balneolales > Natronogracilivirgulaceae > SKNL01. Next base: position 7,075 of record SKYW01000048.1, read on the forward strand.
TGGATTTTGTTTGGCCAAAGTAGGTACGATTCACCTTTTTTTAACCGCTCAATGTACGGTTCAATGTCTTCATAGGTGACCATGGGTACCTGGCGGACGTACTCATCGAAACCGGATATTTTCGAGAAACGGTATCGCTTTCCATATTCGGTTTGAGCCCCTTTGCGGAGCATGTAAGCTAGTACCTTCTTTTGTGCCGCTTCAACAGATGCAGGCATGTGTAAATGCGTAAAGGATTACTTCCGCTTTTCAATCGGAGTCCATGGGAGGTTCTTTTCTCCAACATAGAGCTGCCTAGGACGTATCAGACGGTTGTTAGCGGCCTGTTCGATGTAGTGGGCCGTCCAGCCGGTAATTCGGCTCATGGCAAAGATACATGTGAAAAGATCGGTCTTGATTCCCATGGAGTAGTACACCGTTGCGGAGAAGAAATCCACGTTGGGGTCAATCCCTTTTTCCTTTTTCATGACCTCCGTGATCTTTTCCGACCATTCGTAGAGGTAGACGCTGTCGGTTTCTTCAGCAAGAGACTTGGCCATGGTTTGAAGATGTTTCGCTCTTGGATCGACGGTGCGATAAACGCGATGGCCGAATCCCATTACTTTTTTTCGTTCGGCCAGACGTTCCTTGATATATGCTTCAACATCAGCGTCTTTGTCCAGCTTGAGCAGCATGTTCATCACTGCTGTGTTGGCGCCTCCATGCAAGGGCCCCTTCAATGAGCCAATGGCTCCGGTGACGGCAGAGTAGATGTCGGCCTGGGTAGAACAGATTGCCCGGGCAGTGAAAGTGGACGCGTTCATCCCATGCTCGGCATGGATGATGAGGCAGATATCCATGGTCTTCTCGGTACTCTCGCCGGGTCGCTCTCCATTGAGCATGTAGAGAAAATTGTACGCTGTGCTGCCTTCCTTCAAGGGAGCGATGATATCCTTGCCATCACGGGCCCTCTGATAACCGGCAATGATTGCAGGCATTTTAGCCGTCATGCGAATGGACTTTCGCATGTTGGCGTCAGGATCATCCACCGGTGCCTCTTCATCAAAGTCAGCCAGCATGGAGGTTGCGGTACGCAACACGGACATGGGTTCAGCATCTTTGCTGGTGCTCTTGAGATAATCGACCACCGGCTCGGGGAGTTCACGTTCAGCGATCAGCTTTTCCTTCAAATCATCCAGTTCTTCTGCTGTTGGCAGGCGGTCGTTCCACAAAAGAAAGGCGACTTCTTCGAATGTGGACTTTGGAGCGAGTACGTCAATATTGTAGCCCGCGTAAATCAGATCGCCCTTTTCACCATCAATGGCACTTTTTGTAGATGAAAAAGCGACGATACCCTCCAACCCCCGATTAATATAAGGATATTTGTCAGTGTCAATGTTCTCATGAAGTTTGTTGCTCATAAATGCTCCGTATTATGCAAATGATTATCACTAATTCAATTAAGAACCCGTGCATAATAAAAACATGATTTTATGAAAATCACAGACGCTTTGTAGCACAGGAATCTGCTTCTTTGTTACGTGTCAATAACATTTCATGCACCTGTACGGTTCATTCCAGCGGGAAATTTGAGTGCCGCAGAGGCGATCAGGAAAAACAGGTTGACAATAATTCTGCATTCAGCTGAAAAACATGACCCTGATCAGCGCAGCTGTTGCAGTAACAGCTTTTACAGAATTACCATACGTGCAGTTCCCCGACAAGAGATGATACTGATAATTGCCGTTAATTTCATCAGATTATTCAAATGAAATTCACAAATGCTTTGCGTGTGAATGCTTTTTGCGAACTCTGAGACGTGCCGGTATCACTCTGTACTACATGTGAGATCAAGAGTTGCTCTTCAGGACAAGTAGGCGATTATTTTAAAGATAAGAGCATCACGGGAGAGCCCAAAGATACCGTCAATAATGGATGTAACTCGCTCAAAAAATTCTATACAAAAGAAATATAAATTTTGTATGAATAACAGAACCTTTGTAATTTAGTTTTGTCTGACTTCTGGCATTATCGATGTTAGCTAAACGAGACCTGAACGCACATCGTTCCGATTATGAAAGCAATCAATGACAAAGGGTTTTTTCCTGATTTTGGTTACAGATCCACTGAACCGGAGAGGCCGATCGTTTTTTATATTGAATTGTACGGGGAAAGTTCCGCATATTATCTGGCAGCCCGATTGCAGAAAGAGCATTGGGAAATTAATGTCATACCTGCCGGCTCCAGCTGGATTCTCCTTGCACACGCACTGGCATCACCTGATCATCAAACCATAAGTGATCTGTGTGATTACCTGTCGGATCTGTCCGAGTTCTATGGCGGATCGTTCAAGAGATGGGAGCTGAATTCACTCTCGTAACGTTACATGTCCGAACCAAGAAGTCCCTCCCG
>SKYW01000198.1 GCA_007127695.1 Balneolales bacterium
ACAGGGTGTCCGGGTCCAGGAAATCCGCCTCCACAACCGAGACTTTCGATACCAGGTCCCGGCCAAGGTTCAGCCGGCTCCGGTCGCGGACGCAGCAGATGACATGATGGCCGTTTTCGACCAGTACGGGCAGCAATCGCTTCCCGATATAACCGGTAACGCCGGTGAGTAGGATTTTCATGTTCTCCTGGGTGGATGGTGTTGGTCAGCCTTAAGGCACACGACAGCCAATGAACTCCGGCTTCGTAGAAAATGGAACGGGGAATGTCTTGCAAAAGTTTCTTTGCAGTTCAACCCCCGGATTGCAGTCCATCCCAGTCCATCCCAGTGCGTCAGCCAGCGTGCCGTCAAAGTTGAATGTCACAAAGCGGTATTTCAAATCGGGCATGGGTATCGATTGAGTGTATCCCGATAATACGATAATACAACAAGTGCAACTTCTTAGCACATTATGGGCAGGATTTGCTAACTTCTGATGGAAGACCACTGCCTGGGATTGCATAATCGTTTCTTTCTCCGTGTATTTCTCAAAAGAGATCTGACCACGGTGTTCCATAAATAAAACAGAATTCATTTTGTCCGGGAAAAAAGACACAATTGAAAAGGCATATCAGATTTTAACCATTGAGGATGATCGTGCCTGCCGCGATATACCTGATAGCGCATGCCGGGAGGCGCCCGGCAACTTCTTCCTGAATGCGGGCAACGGAGCGCTCACCAAGCTCGCCGAACAGGTTGCCAGTCCGGGGCTTGTGCTGCCCTGGCTGCTGAGTGCCATGGGAGCGCCCTCCTCCCTGAGCGGGTTCCTGGTGCCGCTGAACCGCAGCGGCTCGCTGTTGCCTCAACTGCTGGTATCATCCCGCATCCGCAAATATCCGCGACGAAAATATTTCTGGGTGGCATCCGGGTACATCCAGGCGCTTGCCCTGCTGTTGATGATCCCGCTCACCCTGTTTGTCGGCGGTCTCTGGGGCGCAATCGGCATCCTGGCACTCCTTGCCCTCTTCAGCATTGCCAGCGGTGTGGCCTCGGTGAGCTACAAGGATGTAATGGCCAAAACCATCCCCAAGGGAAAACGCGGCACGCTGCTTTCCATCCGCGCAACGGTGGGCGGTGCACTCGCACTGGCCGCAGGCGCCTGGCTTACGCTCACGGCCGGAGAGGATGAACCCATTATGTTTTACGCTGCATTGCTCGCTTTTGCCGCCCTGCTCTGGTTTGTGGCAACCACCCTGTTTGCACTGATCCGCGAAGAGGCCGGGGCCACCGACGGCGGGCGCAATGCAATCGAGGAGGCGCGGAACGGATGGCGGCTGCTCTCGGAACAGCGCGACTTCCGGAATTTCATCATTGCCCGCAGCCTGCTGCTCGGGGTCCCGCTGGTGGTACCGTTCTATTCGCTGTTCGCCCGTGAGCTTGGTGCCGGACTCGCCGGCCTTGGCCTTTTTGTCATGGCAAACAGCCTGGCCATGGTGCTGAGCAGCTATTTCTGGGGACGGATGTCCGACCGTTCCAGTAAAAGCGCCATGGGATGGGGCGGACTTATCGGTGTTGCTGCCGCCGTAATTGCCCTGGCACTCGGCTGGTGGCTGGATCTGGGCTACACCGCCTGGTGGCTCGCAGCCATCATCTTCATCACCGGTTTTGCACAGGCCGGTACCCGGATGGGACGCAAAACCTATCTTGTGGATGCGGCTCCTGAAAACGAACGACCGCTCTATGTGGCCGTGAGCAATACCCTGGTCGGCATTATTTTCCTTGGATCGTCACTTATCGGGCTGCTGGCCGCACTCATAGGGGTTCAGGGTGTAATCACCGCCTTTACCCTGATGATGCTCGCGGGTTCGGTAATGGCGTTCCGCCTGCCGGATCCGGAAAACATGGTCCCGGAGCCGGTGGCGAAACCGTAAGATCTGCAGGTCTTCTTGTCTGCCGCATTGCCAACAGAATTATTCCATCACACTACGCAGTCTTATTCCATCACCACGCAGTTATCAGAGGCGTTGTCTCCAAAGTCGTTCACATCGCACACATCGTTGTTGATCTGTGAACCGGAGTGGACATAAAGCCCGTGACCGTTACTGAATTGCAGTGTGCTGCTGCTCAGCGTTATCCGGGCGTTATTGGAGGAGATGGAACGGCCCACGGTCAGGTTGGCCGGTTCTACACTCGAATGCCAGGCATTACTCCCGCCGTATTCGATGATGACATGCTCCATCACGTTGTTCGGCTGCTGGGTCTGGGTTACGAAAATGCCCTTCCACCAGCCGGCGGATTTTTCCGTACCCGTGAACACGATCGGATCATCAGGGGTCCCGGCGATTGTGAATGAAATGTCACCGCGCAAATCAAAGCCGGCATTCAGGTCAAAGGAAAATTGCGCGCCCGGATCAATCGTGAAATCGTTGTTTTCCACCCGGGAATCATCCATCATTCCGTAGGGCACATCAAGGGCTTGCCAGGTAACGGATTCATCCTGGGTATCGCCAATAATCCACAGGTAATCGTTGGTGTTGCCCGAGTAAGTGGACGCATCATCGAAATAATGGGCGCCTGAGGTAAACGCCATGGCCGGCCCCTCGGTATTGCCGGTAAAGGTGTTTTCCGCGGAATTAGGCAGGCTGCCATTGGAGTGCAGGAAAAGCCCGAGTCCGGCGCCGTTCCGCAGTGTGCTGTTTTTAAGCGTCAGGCTGGCCGCATTGCTGGAGATGGACCGGGAGACGGTCAGGTTCGCCGGGGTGGTGCTGCTGTGGAAGGCGGCGCGTCCGGCATATTCGATGATGACATGCTCCATGAGGTTGTTGGGATGCGTGGTGCCAACAACCGAGACGCCTTCCCACCAGCCCGGCGTCTGCTCACTAGCCGTAAAGGTGATGGGATCGTCTTCGGTGCCCGCAATGGTGAACGCACTGCCGCTGCGAAGCCGAAATCGTTTTTCGGCATCAAAGTAGAACGTGGCCCCGGGCTCTATGGTAAACTCGGCATCGCTTATGGAAATATCGTCGGTAACCAAGTAGGGCACATTCAATGACTGCCAGGCTACGTTCTCTTCAACCGTGTTACCGATCACGTGCACCGCATTTTTTCCGTCATCGTTGCCCGTGTAATCCGAATTATCGTCCAGGTAGTGGAGACCAGTGGCATCGACAGCGGCAGGTCCGTCCGCATTGGCCGTGTAAACGTTGTTGCCCGAATCGGGCATGCTTCCATTGGCATGCAGAAACAGCCCGAAACCGCCGCTGTGCCGCAGGATGCTGTTGGTCAGGGTCAGGCTGGCAGCGTTACTGGATATCGACCGGGATACGGTGAGGTTGGCCGGTGCGGTAGTGCTGTGCTGCGCCTCGGCACCGCCATATTCGATGGTGACATAATTGAGCAGATTGTGTGGATGGGTCGTGCCCCGGAAATAGAGTCCGTTCCACCAACCCCGGCTCTGGCTGGTGCCGGTGAAAAGGATCGGTTCCTCTTCTGTGCCATCAGCATCCAGGATGCCATCGCTGCTGATCCGGAGCCCGGTGCCTTGGTCGAACCGTATCTCCGTTCCAGGCTGGATCACAAGCCGCGCATCTCCGAGCGTGATGTTGCTGGTAATGATGTACCTGTTGGCGGAAAAGAAAACCATATCCTCGGAGATATCATTTGAAACAACAACATCGCCGCTGCCGGCCGCGATGGTTACAGTTTGGGAATCTTCCACCCCTTCGGCGGAAACGGTCAGGGTTATGATGTAGTCACCTTCTACATCGGGCATGAACGAGGTCACTTCGGAAGACGGATCCTCAATGGCTGCCGAACTGCCGGCTGGCGACTCCATCCTCCATGAGAACACCGGCTCATTACCTTCGTATAACGATTTACTTGCATCAAGTACGACCGGTATCCCGATAGGAGGAGCCGGATCCTCAACGACGATCACCGCTTCGATTTCAGGGTCGTCCGATCCAATGATGTCATCGCATGCCTTGTTAAAAAATGCCAGAGAAACAGCCAGTGTAAACAGAATAAGTACGCGTAGTGATATCATATTTACTTCGTTTTTTTTGAACCCGGCGTACATCAACCATCTTGTTGATGATTGAAACTGCAAAAGGCTAAAACTGCAAAAGGCAAGTTTCAGCGTATGGAGTCTGGATTATCCGGACTCACTGCAGCTGGATCCGCAACAAAAAAACACCTTCTTTTTCAAATTGCTGCATGATTGACAACCGGGTTTTTTATGTTTGTGGTATCATGATTTCGGTGTCAAATCACTCTCTTGGAATTAAACCTAAGAATCGGATAAGGAAATGTAAAGGATGAATCCCGGCTAAAATCCAGCTTCTGTTATCACCCCGAACAGGTCAAATGCCTCCGCATCCACAATGCGCACGTTGTAAAACGATCCGGCGTGCAGGTCCCGGGTGGAAAAGCCCGCTTCGGCATCCTGGATGATGACCTCGTTGTCCACCTCGGGCGTGTCCCATTCGGTGCGCCCGTAAGCGACACCGTCCTCGATGCGGTCGATCAGCACCGGAAGCTCCCGGTCGATCAGTGCCTCGTTGTGCTCTCTTGAAATCTCTTCCTGAACGGCCATCAGTTCCTGGACCCGGCGCTGTTTCTCCGCAGCCGAAACCGGATCCCCCAGTTCATAAGCGGTAGTGGCCTCTTCCTGTGAGTAGGCAAAACAACCCAGCCGCTCAAAACGGATCTCGCGGACGAAGTCGAGCAGCTCCGCGAAATGCTCCTGTGTCTCGGCGGGATAGCCGACAATCAGTGTGGTCCGCAGGCGGATACCGGGCACTTCCTCGCGGATCTGGTGGAGCAGCTCCCGCATCCGCGGCCCGCTCATGCCTCGTCGCATGGATTTCAGCACTTCGGTACTGGCGTGCTGCACCGGCATATCCAGGTAATTGCAGATATTCTCGCGCTCGCGGATGACCGGAAGGATGTCCATTGGAAATCGGGTGGGATAGGCATATTGCAGCCGGATCCATTCGAAGCCGACATCCGACAGATGTTTCAGCAAATCTGCCAGCGTCCGCCTGCCGTAAAGATCCAGCCCGTACCAGGTAAGGTCCTGGCCGATCAGCACCAGCTCACGGACTCCCTTGGCCCGCAGTTTGTTCGCTTCGATGAGCAGCTCGTCGACCGGACGCGAAACATGTCCGCCCCGCATGATCGGGATTGCACAAAACGAGCATTGCTGATCGCATCCCTCGGAAATTTTCAGGTAGGCGTAGTGCGATGGATTGGTCAGCATCCGCTCGCCTACGAGCTCCTTCCGATAGCGCCCGCCAAGTTCCCTGAGCACCTCGGGCAGCGACGTGTGGCTGCTTCCAAAATATTTGTCGACTTCCGGAATGTCCGCGCGCAAGTCGTCAAGGTAACGGTCCGAAAGGCACCCCATCACCAGAAGCCGCTCGAGCTTGCCCTGTTTTTTCAGCTCGACACCCTGCAGTATGTGATCGATAGACTCCTGCTTGGCATCCTCGATGAATCCGCAAGTGTTGATTACCAGCACGTTGGCCGCTGTAATATCCGTCACCACTTCAAACTCGTTGGCACGGGCCTGGGCGATGAAGACTTCGGAATCAACCTGATTTTTGGAACAGCCGAGCGTGTCGACATAGATACGGGGAAGGCGCGTTTGCATGGATGTAGCAGGTGATGATTGTAAATATTCGGTTGCAGTTGGAAACGTTTTTCCGGTTGGAAAAGTCTGAAAAAGGAAAGGGCTAAAAATAAGGAATTACTTGCGGATACGCCATTCAGCCGGATAGTAGTTGTTCATGCGGCGCCCGATGTTCTTGGTCCACCCGAGCGGCAGTCCCTCATATACGACAAGATGCCATCCCGCTGGGGCTTCCGGCGGCACAGGCAGATTCTCCCGACGGAGGTAACGCAGTGCGTCATCACGGGATACGTTGATGGCCGGAAATGCGGAGGGGTTCAGGTGGATGTCGAAAGCAGCCGCTGCGACCGGAATGACCTGGTTGCGCAGGATGCGCCCGGCTTCGCTTCCGGCATGGCGGACGGATAGGATCTGAGAAAGATGCTGCAACAGGGGGAAGTGGGCGGCCCGTATTCGGAAAAGGCGTTCGCCAAGATGATACCATGTGAATGGATCCCCGGTGAACCAGTCAGCGGTCTGAGCCAGGATGTTTGCTTCGGGTGTCAGCAGTTCAGGTCCGCCGGACTGCCTGTCCGCAGAGGACCTGCCGGATGCTCCCGGCGGAGTCCTGCGGGAACCTCCACGTTTGCGCGAACGGGATCGACCAGATTCTGAGCGGTTGTCAGCGCCAGAAACTGATCCACTTATGTTTGCGTCATAACTGCGGGAATAAAACGATTTATTCGAGCTATTTTCATCGAAATTATGACTGCTATGCGTCAATAAATCCGGCTTTCGTATTACGCTCAGAAAGAAACCCTCACCCGGGGTACGATGCGGATGAAACCCGTATCCGATGACACGACCCTGCGTCAACTCTTGAACGGAATTTAATTGACGCGACGCGTTACGATTCGCATTCGATCCTGCCTGATTATTCGGTTCCGATCGAATATCAGCATCATTTCGGATACCGGCATCCACCCGAACACACTCCCCGCCTGTCTGATCCAGCAACCAGGCGATATTGAGTTCGTTCTCTTCGGGGTTGAAAGTGCAGGTGGTGTAGATAAGAAGTCCGCCGGGACGCAGGGAAGGCCAGAGTCCGGTAAGGATCGATCGCTGTCGCATTGAGCAGTGCCGGGCGTTTTCGGGCGTCCACTCCCGTCGTGCGGCAGGGTCCTTGCGGAAGAGGCCCTCGCCGGAGCAGGGAGCATCGGTCAGAATGATATCAAAAAAGCCTGGCAGGCCGCCGAAATGTGATGGATTGTTTTGTGTGACGACGATATTTCCGGTTCCCCACTTGATGCTGTTCTCCATGAGGGGTGGCACGCGGGAGCGGATCACTTCGTTGGCCACGACCAGTGCGTCTGGAAAAAGGGATGCCAGAAGCGTTGTCTTGCCGCCCGGCGAAGCGCAGGCATCCAGTATGGCTGAGGGAGCTTTGGTTGATTTGGATAAAGGCGTTTCGGCGGATCGTCTGCCGACGGTGTCATCCGGACCGTTGTCAGCAGGTTCGTTGTGCAAGACGGAGCCGGGTCCCGCCAGCACACGTTCCAGGAACATGGAGCTCGCCTCCTGGACGTAGTAACTGCCGGCGTGGAACAGCGGGTCAAGGGTAAACGAGGGGCGTTCGCTCAGGAAACGGCCGTTCAGCGACCATGGGACGGGTTCGCCCGGTGGATCAGGCCGGTGCCGGATACGCCCCCATTTGTGCGGATTCAGTCGGATGGATGTGCGGGGCGGTTGGTCCAGTGCCGATGTGAATGCCCTGTGTTCGTCCGGAAACTGCTCCCGGATCCTCCGCGCAAAGGTGTCGGGCAGTGCTGGGATATCTTTATTTTTTGGAAACGACATCGGCCGGTTTGCGTCTATGAACTCGGTTGCCCAAGGCGTTGGTTGTCATCAGGCGGGCAATAGCATCAGGATATCCGGTCCGGTGAAGTCAGGTGCGGCGGGACGTTGCCTGGTGATTTGCGGCCATACTCATCACGGCCCGATGCCCTGTTTCCCGGACCGACCCCGTCGTCCGGCATCCCCCATCCCGTATATCCCTCGCGCGACCGGTCGTAATAGCGGATGGTCGGATAAGCAAAGGAGATATCCTCCTGGCTTGAAAACTCGTTGAGCACATCCTCCCAGATCTGCTGCTCGGTGCCGCGGCGGGTGCGCGGATTGGTCAGGTAGCGGATGGTGAGCACAATGCCGAAATCCTTGACATAGGTGTAGACCGTAGGAGTAAGGATGCGGTAGGTGATCAGGTAGGAACGTGCGGCGCTGCGCAGCTGCTCCTTCGCCTGATCCGATATGTTGGCCGAGTGCCGGTCGGCAATCTGCTGCAGCAGTTTCTTTGCCTTTTTCCAGTTGCTTTCGAGACTGACACGAACCGGGATTTCGTTCCATATGAATTGAAAATCGGCGGTGTAGTTGCCGATGTTCTCCGTGAAAACCTTGTGGTTGGGAATGTGGATCACCCGTCCCGTGCTCTGGTCCGCATCCACCCAGTTGCCGATCTCCATAAGGGTGAACTTGAAGATGCGCTGGTCTATGACATCGCCCTGGACGCCGGAGATCTCGATGCGGTCGCCCAGCTCGAACGGTTTGCGCCACAACAGGAAGAGCCATCCTGCAAGGTCGGCCACCGAGTCCTTCAGGGCAATGACCAGCGCCGCCGAAACCAGTCCCAGGAACGTGGCCACGGACTGGAAGCCCTCGAACCAGGCGCGGCCCAGGATCAGGACAGCAATGAAAAAGAGCGTCCGGGTCAGATATTTGCGCCATTTGTAATGGAGCCCGGGATCCTCTGTCTGCCGGTAGACGATGCGCATGATGACGGTCCGGACCAGCCAGAAGGCGAAGATCAGGACCACCGTTAATATCAGGTTCTGCGTGAACCCGTGTCCCAGATCCGCCATATCGGCAATGGAGCGGGTGATCTGGTCGACAATATTGACATCCTGCTGCATCATAATCTCAGTGCGGCGCGGCCGTTATTTTTTACTCGAGCGGAAGTTTGAAATGATACGATAATTTGGTAATTTACAAATCTTATCATGACAATAGTAGCGACAAAATCATGCTTTATACACTGACTATCATTCTTATTACGATCATCGCATTCCTGATGGTCATCGTAGTGCTGCTCCAGGCCGGACAGGGACAAGGTCTTTCCGGCGGTATCGCCGGTGGCGGTGGTGGTATTGGCGGTGGCGGCAATATGATGGGCGCACGCAGGACCGCTGACTTTCTTTCAAAAGCGACCACCGTTCTGGCTACACTCTTCCTTACCCTTTGCGTGCTTGCGAACTTTTTCATCGATCAGGAAGCCGTGACGCAAAGCACCATCCAGGACAGGGCCGCACCGGTTCAGACAGAGCAGGATTTCGGCACACCGGCTGAAACACCTCCGGCTCTCCCGCCTCAGGAACAGGCACCGGAACCACTCCCCGAAGAGTAACCGGGCATCGCGGACCGCATCACCGTTACACAACACAGCATCAGGTTTCTACCTGACATGGAGAGCGTGTTTTTGTCCGCACGCAAAAATCCCCCCGATACCAGTGCCGCCGGTTCAGGGAAGCGTGACCACGCCAGGGAGCACAACCACCGCTGACTCCCGCCTCGCTACTTCAATTTCGGATTTATCAGCTCCG
>SKYW01000187.1 GCA_007127695.1 Balneolales bacterium
GCTCTACCGGAAAACCCAAGGGCGTGGTCCACACCACCGGCGGGTATCTGCTACATACGGCCCTGTCCCACAAACTGGTGTTTGACATCCATGACGATGACATATACTGGTGTACAGCCGATATCGGATGGGTGACCGGGCACAGTTACATCGTGTACGGCCCGTTGGCCAACGGCGCCACCAGCATGATGTTCGAAGGCGTGCCGACCTATCCGGATGCCGGACGTTTCTGGCACATCTGTGACAAATTCAAAGTCACTTCTTTCTACACGGCACCGACCGCCATCCGCTCCCTGATGAGCCAGGGCGACGATTGGGTGATGAAATACAAGCTGGACTCGCTGCGCATTCTCGGTTCGGTGGGCGAGCCCATCAACCCGGAGGCGTGGATGTGGTACTATACTCGCGTGGGACGCGAACGCTGCCCCATCGTGGATACGTGGTGGCAGACCGAGACCGGCGGTTTCATGATCACCCCGATGCCGGGAGCCATGGCTCTGAAGCCTGGCAGTGCTTCCAAACCGTTCTTCGGCGTGGATCCGGTCATCCTCCGCGACGACGCCTCTGAGTGTGACATTGACGAAGGCGGCAAGCTCTGCATCCGCAAACCCTGGCCGGGTATCATGCGCACCATGTGGGGCGATCATGACCGCTTCATCGACACCTATTTTGCCATGTTCGACGACATGTACTTCACGGGCGACGGCTGCCGCATCGACGATGACGGCGACTACTGGCTGATGGGCCGCATCGATGACGTTGTGAACGTATCCGGACACCGTATCGGTACTGCAGAAGTCGAAAGCGCACTGGTTAGCCACGCCAAGGTTGCGGAAGCGGCCGTTACCCCGGTCCCGCATGAGATCAAGGGACAGGGGCTCTATGCCTATGTCACGCTGAACGAAGGCGTTGAGGAAAGCGATGAGCTCCGGAAAGAGCTGGTGATGCACGTCCGCAAGGAGATCGGGCCCATCGCCACTCCGGAAGCGATCCAGTTCGCACCTTCACTGCCGAAAACAAGATCGGGCAAGATCATGCGCCGTATCCTCCGGAAAATCGCCGAGAAGGACACAGGCAACCTGGGTGACATCACCACCCTGGCCGATCCGAGCGTGGTCGAAAACCTGATCAAGGGACGCGGCAAGTAAACAGGTATCCGTTACCGGAAACCGGGCCGATCCTTGAACTGGCGGCTGTAATGAAAACCACTCGGGTGGATGTCTCCAACGCGGAGATCATCCACCCCTTTTTTTATTTGCTTTACCCGCCGTTCGTCAGCATTTCATATTTATTTCTTAAATCATTCGTATTTCACCATATCAGGTTGAATGCGCCATTGATTATTTCACCAAACCGGCGCAAAGCATTCTGATTTTATTACGTACCTCAACATATATTCGGAGGGTAACCCATGTCCGAAAAAAAAGTAATGAATCGATGGTGGGTGGTCGTCGGGGCACTCATCATTCAGGTAAGTCTCGGCGCTGTCTATATCTGGAGCGTGTTCCAGTCCCCGCTCCTTGAATTTTTCGATACCTGGACCGAAACACAGGTCACTTATCCCGCTCAGATCGTACTGGCATGCTTTGCCATTGCGGTGATTTTTGGCGGGCGCATTCAGGACAGGCTGGGACCCCGCATTGTCGCCACCGCAGGTGGAGTCATTCTCGGAGCCGGACTCATTCTGGCCCGCTTTGCCTATGCTTTTGAACCGGGGGCAGCACTAGTATGGCTGATCATGACCTATTCTGTTCTGGGTGGATTCGGTATCGGCGTTGCTTATGTCTGCCCGATTGCCACCTGTGTAAAGTGGTTCCCTGACAAGCGCGGACTCGTAACCGGTCTGGCTGTCGCCGGATTCGGTGCCGGCGCCTTTTTCTTTGCGCCCCTTGCCCGCGGCCTGGTATGCGGAGATGCCTATTCCCTGTTCAATGTTGCTCTGTTCAACCTGCCACAGATAGGGGTTTTCAATACCTTCATGGTGCTGGGTCTCATCTTCCTGGTGATTGTGGTAGCCGGCGCCCAGCTGATGCGCAATCCTCCGGAAGGATACAAACCCGAAGGATGGGATCCTCCTGAAGGAACAACAGCCGCATCCGCTCCGAAAGTGGACTTTGCTCCGGGTGAAATGTTACGAACACCAGCGTTCTGGCTTCTGTGGATCACCTACTTTGCCGGTTGCACGGCAGGCCTGCAGATCATCATGAAGGCTTCCCCGATCTGGCAGTCTTTCTCATTTGGTGAGATGACCGGGCCAATTCCCCATGCCACCTATCTGAGCGTTACCGCAATGGGAGCCACGGCCGTATCCATCCTGGCCATTTTCAATGCCGGTGGACGTATTCTGTGGGGCAAGGTATCCGATATGCTGGATCGCCGGGTCACTCTGCTGATCATGTTCCTCATATGCGGAGCCGCCATGCTCACCCTGGACTTCATGCGCATCTTTCCGCTCTACCTGCTGGGTATCAGCATCGTCGCACTCTGCTTTGGCGGATTCCTTTCCGTTTACCCCGCGCTTACCGCTGATTTCTTCGGTACGAAGAATATGGGCGTGAACTACGGGCTGATGTTCACGGCATATGGCGCCGGCGGAATTGTCGGTCCTTATCTTGCCGCGGTCTTCATGCGCGTTGTGGATCATGTGCCCTACCTGACAACCTGTCCAAGAGGCACCATTCAGGAGGTCCAGTTCGCCGTGGGAGATTACAGTATGGCGTTCTGGGTCGCAGGTGCGGCCTGTCTCGTTGCCGCCGTGCTGATCATGCAGATCAAGCCCGATAAAATCCAGAAGAAATAGCCGTGCATGTCCGGCAGTGCACGCCGGCACATCAAACACACGGGACCGGACCGGGGCAACTTGCTCCGTCCGGTCTTTTTTTTGAGCGATAGGCCTTTCATGGGGCGAGAGACTTTTTATGGGGCGAGCGGCTTTTTTTGGGCGATAGGCCTTGCTACAAGCGGACGACCACGCCCAGTCCGAGCAGGTGCCGTATCCGGAAATTGTTTTCATCCCCCCACGTTTCCGACAGCCATACCGGCAGCTCGTAACGCAGGAAAAAGCCACGGTCCCGACCCAGGTAATCTTCGATGTTGAGGGAGAGCATCAAGCCCGCACCGGCATCCATAAGCAGATCCTGCCATGAGTCGCCGTCGTGCAGATACCCCGCATCGGCATAGAGATAGGACTCCAGTTTCAGCAGGTCGCCGGCATAGGGTATGCGGGCGAAGTATCTGTTCACAGGATTCGGAAAGCCGAACTCCAGGTTCCATGCCATGGCATGCTGCGACCACGCAGGAAGTCCCGCTTCCAGCTGATCGGTAGTACGGAATGTATAGCCCCGCAGACCGGGTCCGCCGGGAATATGGATCCATCCCGAGCGCATCCACTGCACGGGTATGGTGCCTCGCGCCCGCGTCAGCGCAGAATGGTGCCAGCCGAAAGCAGCCGCATCGGATGTCATGAAGCGATGCTCCTGCGGCACGGCCTCGGTAGATGCACCGCCGAAAACACGCGACCGGACATGGAAGCCGGATCCCAGTTGTGCCTGCTGCACCCATTCCAGCTGTGCCAGTCCGAACAGCCCCTCTTGTCCGAGCAGCTCCGGACGCTCTTCCGCCTGACCTGAAAAGCCGATATAGGGATCATCTGTGGATACGGGCAAGCCCGTCATGCCGGAGAAAGCCAGGGTCCATCGTCCCAGACGGTTGCGGTCCCGTTTTCGGAAATCGGAGCGCAGATAGGCAACGGAGTTTTCCTGCCACAAAGTTTCGTAGAGCAGGTAATCGGAGTCGAATCGCTTGTAGAAACCGACATGGAAACCCGTTTCGGTCGACACAAATTCATCAAAACCAGGCTGCCAGCGCTTGTGCAAGCCTGCTTCGTGCAGATGCAGTCCGGTCCGCATACTGCTGGAGAGCCGGATCCCCCCTTCGCTGTTGACATCGGTGAGGGCAGCTATCGGGTGAGTGTATGAAAATGCATAGGAAACCGGATGATCGGGCAGGCGCGTGCCCAGCCAGATACCGGCACGGATGCGGTGCGGTCCGTCCAGGAACGTGCGCGGATCCTCCCCGCGAAACCGGGCGCCCACAATGATGCCGTCCACCGAGTTGAACGACAGATCGGGGGCGACTCCGACCTCGTAGCGGTCCAATGAGATGATCTGCGCAGCAGCCTGTTGGGACAGGGCGGGAAGAAGCAGCATTGGTAACAGCAGCAGCGTTAATAGCTGCCGAGGTATTGACATCAGCAATACCGCCCGAAAGGGCGCAAACCCGACAGCAATCATGGAATTAAGTTTTACATATCGCTTGCGGACAATCCTCTCTGTGGTCTGGCCGGCCGGCCGGGATTCACGTGGCACAGCTTTTTGAATCATAACACTACCTGATATAGAAAATTATTACCGTTCGGAGATCAGCCACTCGGGCATAACGCCGTCACCTGCCAAGATATCATGAATTAGATAAATAAGACGAACCTGTTCCGGCCATTTAATGAAATTTTTCACATCTTGTAACTCAATCCACTGATAATGATCATGCTCATGGTTAAGCTGGATGGGTGCATGACAATCCAAACGGACAGCAAAAGCGGCAATATGATGAATGGTATCCCTGGCAGCGTCGTAGAACTGGTTAACGGAAGGCACGGACCAAAACTGTTCGGCATCACAGCCGGTCTCTTCCTTCAACTCCCGCAGCGCAGCCATCGTCCGGCTCTCCCCGTCACAGACCTTGCCGCCAATCATCCGCCACTGACCCGCATAAATCACGGCTCCCGTGCGACGGAAAATCAGGAAGCGCACCCCGTCATCCGTCATGCAATAGGGATAAACATCTATCAAACTATCTGATATCGCGTTGCCCATGAAAAAGTCACTGAATCATCTATTTGAAAGGCCGTGCAGCATAATGAAAGCTCTATTGCTCATATCGGCCATTTTTCTGATCATCTGCAACACGGCCTCCGCCGGATCTGGCGCTTCCGTTACGGCCGGCATACTGTCTGAGGGGGAACGTGCTACCCAGCAAAATAGGAATGTCGACAATGAAATGGAAAACGACACACTTTTTGTGCACGAGTTTCTGCTGGCCAGGGATGTTGTTGAGCGGAAACCGGTGGATGTGGTGGAATCCTACACAATGGACGATACCCGCGCCTGGTGCTTCGTCCGCATCCACAACAGCGAGAAAATGCAGGACGTCTATTTTGAATGGTATTACGAGGACGAACAGTATTTCCGGATGAATGTAAAGATCGGGGTCTCCGATAACTGGCGGACCTACTCTTCCGTCGGACTGCAACCCGGTCAATGGCGTGTGCTGCTGCGCGACAGACATGGCGGCGTTCTTGCCGAGCGGGATTTTGACGTGTCGGAGTAAGAAAACGGTGTCCGCTTGCAGCGTATCGCTTTGTAACGGCCGGGTGGATACGTATGGACGCCACTGCGAAACTAATACTGTTTCTTCATCTGATCAGCCTGGGAAGGCTCTTTTCTTTCGATCCAGTAGCTTTTCCTTTGAGGATCTGTCCGGAGTCCGATCGGATCCGTCGTACCGAACGTCCTGCGTATCCACCCGATAGGAGTGATCATAAGATAGAAGACGATCGTGATGATAATCCGTGTCACCACCGTACCCAGCACTAGGGCCAGCAGCATCCAGATCATGTAGACCGGACGCAGCCACATGGGTACCAGCAACCCTGCCAGAAGGAACACCACGCCAACGGCACTGACGATCACGGCCGCCCGCACAATCTCCCAGTCGTTGATCCAGACAATGACCAGCGGAACCACCAAGCCCAGCATCACCGTCATCACCCAGGCAAACTGCCTGAGAATCCGTCGGCTGACGGCTATCTCCGATATCAGGGATGTGAGTACTTTTAGGGACATGTGTGCTCGGGGATGATGGATTATTCTGAAGTTTATCGGGGGCAATTCGGGTTGATGGGGGTGATTCGGGTTGATCTGTGATAATTCGGGTTGATCTGTGGTAATTCGGGTTGATCTGTGATAATTCGGGTTGATCTGTGGTAATTAGGGTTGATCTGTGATGATTCGGGTTGATGGGGTAATAAGGTTAATCCGGCTGCAGGGAAGCGATGGTTTCGGTTGGATCGGCCAGGCGGTCCTTCGGACGTTTTTCGATGACGTACCGGTCCATGACCAGCACATCCATGTCGGTTCGCATGAAGCACCGCCACGCGTCCTCAGGCGTGCAGACGATCGGTTCACCCCGAACATTGAAACTGGTGTTGATAAGGACCGGACATCCGGTCTGTTGCTCAAAAGCTGTCAGCAGCGCATGATAGCGCGGATTGACAGACCGATCCACCGTTTGGATGCGCGCCGATCCGTCAACATGGGTGATGGCGGGCAGATCGGAACGGACCTGGTAGAGCTTGTCCAGCCCCTGCACGGATCCATCCACCGGTTTCCGCAGCCTGTGGGCCACATCGGCTACAATCAGCATGTAGGGACTTGGTTCATCCAGTTCAAAGTAATCCTGGACATGTTCCACCGCAATGCTGGGAGCGAAAGGCCGGAAACTTTCGCGGTACTTGATTTTCAGATTTAGCTTGCGCTGCATTTCCGCGGAACGGGGATCGCCGAGGATGGAACGGCCGCCAAGCGCGCGCGGTCCGAATTCCATGCGGCCCTGGAACCATCCAACTACTTTTCCGTCAGCCAGCAATCCGGCCGTGCGGGCGAGCATCTCCTCTTCCTCCATCAGCGGTATGTCATAACCGGTGTGCGTTTTGAGGAATTCGCCGATGGTTTCGGTATCGAAGGACGGTCCAAGAAGGGCGCCGCTCATGGCATCGGGTACGGAAGGTGTTCTCGGACGATCGAAATGGTTGTGCCAGGCCATCAATGCCGCACCGACAGCGCCGCCGGCATCCCCGGCAGCCGGCTGAATCCAGATACGGTCGAATATCTTTTCCCTGAGAATTTTGCCGTTGCCGACACAATTCAGTGCCACTCCGCCGGCCAGGCAGAGATGGCGGCTTCCGGTCATTTTTTGTGCGTGACGCGCCATGCGGAGCATGATCTCCTCAGTCGCGGACTGTACCGAAGCGGCCAGGTCCATCTCACGCTGCGTGAGCGGGGACTCCGGCTTGCGGGGCGGTCCCCCGAACAGGCGCGCAAACCGGCGGTTGGTCATTTTCAGTCCCGAACCGTATCCAAAATACCGCATGTTCATCCGGAACGAACCGTCTTCTTTCAGGTCGATCAACTCATCCAGTATCAGGTTGCGGTACTTTGGCTCGCCGTAGGGCGCCAGCCCCATGACCTTGTATTCGCCCGAGTTGACCCTGAACCCGGTGAAATAGGTAAAAGCCGAGTAAAGCAGGCCCAGAGAGTGAGGGAAGTGCAGTTCCTGTCTGAGTGCAATCTGGTTGCCCTTTCCGTAGCCGACCGAGCTGGTGGCCCACTCTCCCACACCGTCCATGGTCAATATGGCCGCTTCCTCAAACGGGGAAGGGAAAAATGCGGATGCGGCGTGAGATTCATGGTGTTCGGGATAGAACAGTTCTCCCTCGTAGCCCAACTCGGACCGGATATGCTCGGAAATCCACAGTTTCTGCTTGATCCAGACCGGCAGGGCTTTCCATGCACTGCGGATTCCGGCCGGTGCATAGGCCAGATAGGTTTCCAGGATGCGCTCGAATTTAAGAAAGGGCTTGTCGTAGAATGCTACGGCATCCAGGTCGCTGACCGTGAGACCGGCCTCCTTGAGGCACCATGCAATGGCGTTGGCTGGATAGTTCTGGTCGTGCTTGATCCGGGTAAACCGTTCTTCCTGGGCAGCAGCCACAATTTTACCATCGCTGACCAGCGCGGCCGCGGCATCATGGTAGTAGCAGGAAATTCCAAGAATATGCATGATGATTGTGCATGACGCATCTTTCAGGTGCTGAGGGTATCCCCCATATGCTCGCGGAAATAGGCCAGCGTCCGATCCAGCCCGGTTCGCCTGTCCACTTGCGGTGTCCAGTGCAGCAGGCTGCGCGCCAGTGTGATATCAGGCTGTCGCACCAGGGGGTCACCTTCCGGCAGCTCCTTGAATTCCAGCTTGCTGCGTGATCCGGAACGGGTTATCACCTCCCGCGCCATCTCGATGATGGATACTTCGTCCGGGTTGCCCAGGTTGACCGGCCCTGAGTAATCGGTCTGGCATAAACGGTAAATCCCCTCAACAATATCATCAATATAGCAAAAGGATCGCGTCTGTGAACCGTCGCCATATATCGTGAGCGGTTCGTTTCGAAGCGCCTTCGTAATGAAATTGGGCAGGGCGCGTCCGTCATCCATTCGCATAAACGGACCGTACGTGTTGAAAATCCGGGCTATATGGGTCCGAATCCCGTGATAGCGATGGTAGGCCGTCACCATGGCTTCCGCAAAGCGTTTGGCCTCATCGTACACGCCTCGCAAACTGACGGGATCCACGTTCCCGAGGTAGGTCTCTTTCTGTGGATGCTGCAGCGGGTCTCCGTAAACCTCGCTGGTGGATGCCAGCAGAAAACGTGCCCGCTTGCTTTTGGCAAGACCGAGCGCCTTGTGCGTCCCCAGTGAACCCACCTTGAGGGTCTGAATAGGCATCTCCAGGTAGTCAACAGGCGAAGCGGGAGAAGCAAAATGGAGGATCAGGTCAAGCCGCCCGTCCACGTGCAGGTACTGAGTGACATCGTATTTGGTGAAAGAAAAGCGCTCGTTGTCAAAGAAAGGTGCGATGTTGTCAAGGTCGCCGGTGGACAGGTTATCCATGCATATCACCTCATAGCCCTCTCTCAGAAACCGGGCGCAGAGATGCGAGCCGATAAAACCGGCCCCGCCGGTAATCAGCACTCGATCATGCATCGATCACCTTATTTTTATCGTGTACGGTACGGCGGCCGACGCTGAAATAGGTAATGTTCAGTTCCTGCATGCGGTCCAGATCATACAGATTGCGTCCGTCAAAGATCACAGGAGCTTTCATGAGTTTCTGGAAGTTTTCGAAATCAGGCCTGCGGAACTCGTTCCATTCCGTGCAGATGATCAGTGCATCCACATCTTTCAGTGCTGCCGTCTGATCTTCCACATAGTCGATCCGGGAACTGATTTCCTCGCCGACGGCTGCCGGGAAGGTTTCATGGGCTTCGGGGTCGTACGCTTTCACTTTGGCCCCGAGTGCTATGAGGGCCTGAATGATGTAAATGGCC
>SKYW01000275.1 GCA_007127695.1 Balneolales bacterium
CACCGGATTCAAAAGGGTGTTCGTGGAAGCACGATGTCTCACCCGTATGACAGGTGGGCCCGGCCGGATCCGCTTCAATCAGCAACGCATCGTCATCGCAATCTTTCTGGATGCGGACCACCTTCAGCACATTGCCCGACGACTCCCCTTTCATCCACAACCGCTGCTTCGACCGGCTGAAAAAAGTGACTTTTCCGCTGTCAACGGTGGCCTGAAAAGCTTCCCGGTTCATGTAACCCAGCATCAGGACCTGTTTGGTGCGTGCATCCTGGATTACGGCCGGCACCAGGCCATCAGCCGGATTGTAAGCAATGTCATCTGCAGAGAGCATAAAAAAATATAGGATAAGTTATCGGGTGAGTATTGTGGGAATCGGATCAGCGTTATGGGATGCCTGTCGCAAGTGACCAACATCGCAAAAAGACAAGATACCACTTTGAGAGGACTGTTATGGGAGGACTAATTTGGAAGGACTGTTATGGGAGGACTGATTTTGACGCACAATGGAGCAATCAGAGGCGAACAGGAATGCCGGCCTCATGCATTACCTGCTTGAGATCGGCGATTTCGATTTCCCGGAAGTGGAAAATGCTGGCAGCCAGCACGGCGTCTGCCTTCCCAACTGTGATGGCATCGATGCAATGATCGATGGTACCGGCACCGCCGCTGGCAATGAGAGGTATGGGAGCCACTTCTGAGATGCGCGACAGCAGTTCGTTGTCGAATCCCGATTTTGTGCCGTCACGGTCCATGCTGGTCAGCAGGATCTCGCCCGCACCCCGTTCGGCAACCTCGCGGCACCATGCGACGGCATCCCTGCCGGTGTCTTTCTGCCCGGCGTTGATATAGACGTTCCACGAGTCACCGGTGCGCTTGGCATCCACCGCGGCCACCACGCATTGCGAACCGAACCGGTCAGCCGCCCTTGTGATAAGCTCCGGATCATGGACAATGCTGCTGTTCATGGACACTTTGTCCGCCCCGGCAAGCAGCAGGTCGGCAATCTCTTCCACACTGCGGATGCCACCGCCCACCGTAAACGGAATGCGGATGTGGCTGGCGATGTCCCGGACGAGCGCCACCAGGGTTTTGCGCCTTTCGTTGGTAGCGGTGATGTCCAGAAACACCAGTTCGTCCGCTCCCTCTTTCGAATAGCGGCCGGCCAGCTCCACCGGATCACCGGCATCCACCAGCCCGACAAAATTGACGCCCTTGACCGTACGGCCGTTTTTTATATCAAGACAGGGAATAATTCGTTTTGCTAACAATGTTCTTATTTTTGGATTTTCTATGATCCCGACATGATTCCGGAATGCAATGCGTTAAAAAATGAAACAGATATGCGTCTTCAGATGTTCTGCGAACACGGGAAGCAATGAGATGCCGTCATGATACCGGGTGTCCCGCGCACCGTACAAAATAACCAAACTGCCGTTCTTTGACCACTAACTATAACGGAGAAACCATATGAAAAAATCTCTCGCCCGAACAGGCATGATTGCCGCCGCGTTTATTATTCTGAGCTTGCCGGCTCAAATGGAAGCAGGAAGCGGTCCCGGCACGATGAGCGACACGGACCTGACCCTCTTTCCGGGATGGGGCTGGGTGCTGGATTCTCGCACGATTGAGCTGCAGGACGGACGTAATGAAGTGACATTCCCTGGCATTGCACGTCAGTTCGACCCCGGCTCGCTGCAGATCGGGCTGGATGGACAAGTGATATCTGTGCGTACCCGCGTGGAGCACCAGGGCTGGGAGCGGATTTTCCAGTCGCTGATCGGCAAACAGATCCGCATGGTCAGCGACACCGGTCAGCTGGTGGAGGGAGAAGTGGTCGATTTCACCCAGAGCCGGCTCTATCTGCGAAAAGCGGATGGACGCTTTACCCTCATCCCGAATTCCCACAACTACCGCCTGGAACTGGATACGATGCCGGATGCTGACAAGCCGGGAGTCCAGCTGGATGCGGTTGTCTCTGTTGACCGGGCTGGAAGCTACCCCGTCCAGATCTACTATGTCGCCAACAACATCGCCTGGAGCCTGGATTATTCGATTGTCCTGAATGAAGATGAAAACAAGGCCGGCATCACCGGCATGGCCCAGATCCGCAATAACAGTGGAACGGCGTTCGATCAGGCACGCGTCCGCCTCGTGGCCGGGGATGTGCGCATGAGTCCGCAGCGTGCCCCGCAATTGCGAGCCGCCGTGGCGGATGAAGTCGTCATGTCGGGATATTCCGTGCCTGAGGCCGAACAGTATGCCGATTATTATGTCTATGAGCTGCCTGGACGTCTGGACCTGCCGGAACGGGAGCTCTATCAGTTTCCGCTGGTGTCAGCAACATCCGTGGATGCGCGCAAGATATACCGCTATCATGTTAGGCCGTTTTCGGGTACGAACCAGGAACCGCGCCGTCTGGATGTGATCTACGCATTCCATAACCTGGAAGAGCAGGGCCTCGGCAAACCGATGCCCGGCGGTATCGTGCGGGTTTACCGGAAAACCGAAACGGATGCAACCGGCTATCCTGATCCCGATACCGGAAGGATGGACGATGACGGCTTGCGCTCCGCCGGCATGCAGCTGTTGGGCCAGGATCGGATATCCCACATTGCCAAAGGGGACCGGTTTGAGGTGATGACCGGACGCGCCTTCGATATACGGGCTTTGGAGACGCTTACACGACATGAACAGGTGGCACCCCGGGTGCGCGAAGAGAGCCGCGAGATCACGCTGAAAAATGAAAAGGATGAGGATGTGGTCGCAACGGTGGTCGTTCCCCTGCACAGAAACCTGAGCGTCGTAAGCGAAAGCCACGATCCCGTCAGCGAGTCGGCGGACCGGCGCGTCTACGAGATCAACGTGCCGGCGGAAGGCGAAAACCGCCTCAGTATCACGATACGCCAGAGCAACTGATCAGGCGAAACACCAGAGCAACGGTTCAGAACGAAACACCAGAGCAACGGTTCAGAACGAAACACCAGAGCAACGGTTCAGGCGAAACACCAGGGTGCGGATCAGTCAATAATCCAGGATCGATCTGTTCTGATACGATTGCGCAAGTAAAACAGTTGGAAAATGCTTGTGAACAGGTTCACTTCCGGGAAAATGATACTGCAGATCAGCGCAGGCTGGTGGATCCCTCGTGGAAGGAGAGCATGGTTTCCAAACTCAGGAGCCCTTCGTAGTAGGCCCTTCCGATGACCACGCCATACATTCCCTCAATGGCAAGCTGCCGCAGATCTTCATCACTGGCCACACCGCCGGATGCGATGATGTTCACCTGTGGATAACGTTTGGCGATCTCGGTATAGAGACCGGAGTTGACCCCGGTGAGCATGCCGTCACGGGCGACATCGGTGCAGAGGATGGTCTGGACTCCCAGACGGACCATGCTTCCAAGAAAGTCCAGGGCACTCTCGTCGGAAGTTTCCTCCCATCCGCCGTATGCCATTTTTCCGTCCTTGATATCCAGGCCCAGGATACAGGTGTCACCGCCATAGAAATCCAGCGAGGCAAGCCACTCATCCGGCCGCTGGACCGCCATCGAACTGCTGACAATGCGCGATACTCCCGCCTTAAGAAGGGTCTTGATATCCCTGCGGCTCCGGATACCGCCACCGCACTGAACACCCACGCCAGTCTCTTCGATAATGCTTTCGATCACGGGCAGGTTAACGAACCGTCCCTCCCTGGCGCCGTTCAGATCCACAATGTGGATGTGGGAAAAACCCGCATCCCGGAACTCCTTTACGAAAGAAACCGGATTATCCGAATAAACCGTGACCTCTTTGTAATCACCCTTCTTCAATCGTACGACCTGCCCGTTCAGCAGATCAATGGCAGGAATAACATGCATTGTGTAACCCTTACTGATAAAGCCTGTTGGTTAAAAAAGAAATACTTGTAAAAATGCTTCCACAGTCAGACAGGAAATATACACGCTGCAAAGTTATTCTGCACCCCCTTTTTCTTGTGGATGGGATTTCTTTTTGACCTGGGTCCAGATGATCCATATCCCGAAAAGCAGAAAGGGGATACTGAGCAGCTGGCCCATACCGATCATCCAGGTCTCAGTGAAAGCCGCCTGCTCGACCTTCGTGTACTCCACGAAAAAGCGGCTGCCAAACAGGATGATCATGAAAACACCGGACAGCAAGCCCTCCGGCGGAAACTTTTTGTAATAGTAGTAGATGGCCACCAGCACCACAAAGATCAAAATGCAGATGAGTGCCTCGTAGAGCATGGTTGGGTGCCGGGGCAGCATATCCACACGGGCGAAAATGACGGCCCAGGGCACATCGGTGGGCAGGCCCACGATCTCGGAGTTGAAAAAATTGCCCACCCGGATGAACGAGCCGCCAAGTATCGCGGGAATGGTGAGCCGGTCCGCCACCCAGAAAAACGTGATGCCGCGGTTTTTGCGGATGTAGAGCCACAAGGCCAGCATGATGCCCACCACGGCGCCGTGACTGGCCAGGCCGCCCTGCCAGATGAACAGCACCTCGTGAAGGTTGCGGATGTAGTAGTCGAAGTCGTAAAAGATGACGTGGCCAAGCCGGGCGCCGATCACCGTACCTACGATAATATAAATCAGCAGCTGGTCGGCAAGCGCCACATCCTTTCCCGCATCGATGAAGAGCTTGCGGCCGATAAAGTAACCGATCAGGAATGCCGCGGCGAAAAGCCCGCCATACCAGCGGACCATCACGGGACCGATTTGCTCAATGGTGGGACCGGGCAGGATCAGGAACACCAGCTGTCCCAGAATGAAAGCACCGACCAGGATACCGAACGTCTGCCATCCGCTGAGTTCTTCGGGCTTTTCGCCCTTTTCGCCCTTGCCTTCTTCCTTTCTGCGCCTGCGGCGCTTGCGCTTGCCGGTGCTGCTGTCGTCATCCCGCTTGAGCAGGAAATAGGGAGCCGAAAGAAAGAGCACGGCAGCCAGAATCAACCCGGGTATGCTGAGGGCAAAAGGCAGTGTGATCTCACCCAGGTTGAACATCACCGGGTTTCCTTCCCAGAAGAAATAATCAGAATTCATAGCGTTTGTCAGGATAGTTTGTAGGTCGATCCGCCCGGACCGTCCTCGATGATGATTCCCAGTTCAGCAAGGCGGTCCCGGATCCGGTCCGCCGTCCCCCAGTCTTTGTTTTTACGGGCGGTTTGGCGAAGATCCAGCAGGATCTGCATCACTTCGTCGAAAGGCAGGTCATCCGCACCATCACCGGCTGTCCCGGGTTGCCATATGCCCAGCACATCCCCGCAAAAATGCACCAGAAATTCGGAGAGCTCAGAGATATTGGCCGGAGTGTTCCCGCTTTGCAGGACGGCTTTTAGCGGACGAAGCTGCTCAAAAAGCAAGCCGATTGCCCTGGCCGTGTTGAAATCGTCATTCATGCAGGCGTGGAGTCCGTCCCTGAGTTTCTGCAGGTCGAACGGCTTTCCGGCGGGGTTGCTGCCACTCTCATCGTCTTTTCCGGCATCGGCGGTCTGGTGGATGACATCCAGGATGCTGACCAGGTTGATGTATCCGGTTTCAGCCGATTCCAGTGCTTTTTCCGAAAAATCAGTGGTGCTTCGGTAGTGGCTCTGCAGCAGGAAGAAACGGATGACCCCGGGCGCCCAGGAACGGCTGAGAAGATCATGCGACCCGGTGAAGAACTGCTCCAGCGTGATGGCGTTGCCCAATGACTTGCCCATCTTCTGACCGTTGAGGGTGATCATGTTGTTGTGCATCCAATAGCGCACAAACGGGGCGTCATGCGCTCCCTCGCACTGTGCAATCTCGCACTCGTGATGCGGGAACTGGTTCTCCAGCCCGCCGCCGTGGATGTCGATGGTTTCGCCCAGGTATTTAGTGGCCATGGCCGAACACTCAATGTGCCAGCCGGGGAAGCCATCCCCCCAGGGAGAATCCCAGCGCATGATGTGCGATTCATCCGCTTTCTTCCACAACGCAAAGTCGGCCGGATTCCTCTTGTCGCTGCTTACATCCACCCGTGCACCGGCCTCGGCCTCATCCAGCGTGCGTCCGCTCAGCTTGCCATAATCGGGGAGCGAGGTGACATCGAAATAGACATTGCCGTCCGCCTCGTAGGCATGACCCTTTTCAACAAGCTTTTTTATCATGGAGATCTGCTCGGGGATGTGTCCGGTCGCACGCGGCGAGATATCCGGCCGCAACACATTCAGCCGGTCCATGTCCCTGAAATAGCGGTAGGTGTATTTCTCGGCAATTTCCATGGGCTCCAGCCGCTCGATGCGCGACTGTTTGGCCATTTTGTCCTCGCCCTCATCCGCGTCATCGGTGAGATGCCCGACATCCGTGATATTCTGCACGTAACGTACACGATAGCCCAGGTATCGGAAGTAGCGCACGACGATGTCAAAACTGACGTAGCTTTTGGCATGGCCCAGGTGCGGGTCGCCGTAGACCGTGGGTCCGCACGCATAAATGCCGACAAAGCCCTCTTTCAGGGGCTCAAACGTTTCTTTTTTCCTGGATAGCGTGTTAAACAGCTGAAGTTCTTGCATGTTGGATGGGATCGCGGATCAGGTCACTATTGGCGTAATGTATTTGGAATGAATGGATTCATTTCCAGTTCCCAAGATACGAAAGGCGCAGCGAAAGGATAAATGCCGTTTGTGTTTTTGCTCCCGATTGTGATTTTGCAGATTATCCACAACAGATTGAACGGGATTTCTTATTTTGCCAAGGCAAATTTATGATCACCCAAACATCCGTTCATCCACCTGGAATTAAAACACGTTTCTTCAAAGCACCATGACCGAGTCGAAAAAAAGGAGCTTTACCAGAAGCAAAAAAAGGATATCGAACACCTGTTCCGGCACGGACTGGAGGAGGTGTCGCCCGAGAATACCGTCCGGTCTGCTGTTTCCCTGGAGGATGACCGGCTTACGATCTGCGGACGCTCCTACGCCTTGCCCGTGGATCGGCGGATATGGGTGTTCGGATCCGGAAAGGCGGCCGGACGCATGGCGCTTGAGCTGGAAGCCATCCTCGGAAAGCGTGTGTACGACGGAATCGTCATCTGTCCATACGGCCTGAAAACATCCACAAAACGCATCCAACAGTTTGAAGCCGCACATCCCGTACCCGACCTGAACAGCCTCACGGCTACGTATGAACTGGTGGATGTGGCTTCCGATGTGCAGGAATCCGACCTGGTGATCTACCTGCTGAGCGGTGGCAGCTCGTCCCTGCTGTGCATGCCCTGTGAGGAGCTGGAGTTCGATGAGGTCCGTGTGCTCTATCGCCAGCTGCTGCAGTGCGGAGCGCCCATCGGTGAGGTCAATAAAATTCGCAAAAGCATTTCCCAGGTAAAAGGAGGGAGGCTGCGCGCGCATTTTGGCAATGCCACCGTCGAATTGCTTGCCGTGTCGGATGTGCCGGGAAACGAGCCGGCGGATATTGGAAGCGGACCCCTGATCGATGACCATGTTTCCCCGGGTGAAGCATTGGAGCTCATACGCAAATACGGTATCGACAAGAAAATACCGCCAGCCATTTTGCGCTTTCTGGAGCGGGGAGGGGCCAGGGAAGACCGCGCATATGACGCCTCCGGTCGTACCACTCACACCACGGTAGCGGCAAGTGTTGAAAAGGTGGCTGAGACGGTCCGCGGGGAGGCGGAGACCATGGGTTACAAAACATGGGTTGACCAGGAGTTTGTGACGGGGGAAGCCCGGCTGGTCGCCAAGAAAATCGCTGAAAAGGCTGTGGATGTGCTGGCCCGTGACAAGCCCGTAGCCAAACCGGCCGCGCTGATTTTTTATGGAGAGAGCACCGTTACCGTGACCGGCTCCGGTAAAGGCGGCCGGAATCAGGAACTGGCACTCAGTGCCGCCATGGCCCTGGAAGGCCGGCACTGCATCACCTTGCTGAGTGGCGGGACCGACGGCAGGGACGGCGAGACCAATGCCGCCGGAGCGATTGTGAACGGCCAGTCCGCCCTGGATGCAAGAGAAAACGGTGTGAAACCCGAATCGTACCTGGAAAACAACGACTCACATACTTTTTTCAGAAAAACAGACGGTTTGCTCGTGACCGGCGTTACGGGTAATAATCTGATGGATATTCAAATAGTACTGGTTGAGAAATGATCTGGGATGCACCCGGCTACCTTTGGCTTTTACTCCTGCTGCCGTTGCTGTACGGTATCAGCTGGTTTCTGAAATACCGGCTTCGCAAAAAGCGGGAACGCTATTTTTCCGACCAGCTTTTTACCCAGTTGCAGACAAATGTCCGTCCCACGGCATTGCAGGTCAAAGAAGGACTGTTTTTTGCCGGCTTGTTTTTTCTGTTCATCGCATTGGCCGGACCAAAAATCGGGACGGAAGTCCGCGAAGTATCCCGCGAGCAGCTGGATCTGATCGTCGGACTGGATCTGTCCCTCAGCATGCTTGCCGAGGATGTGCGTCCCAACCGGCTGGAAAAAGCCCGGTTTGAGATCAACAGGATGCTGCGGTACCTTGAAAACGACCGGATAGGACTTCTTGTCTTCACCGGTCATGCCATGCTCCACTGCCCGCTGACCACCGATTACTCCGCATTTCGAATGTTCCTTGATATCGCCGAGCCGGACATCATGCCGTCCACCACCACCAATTTCCAGCCCCTGTTCCGGGAAGCAGCATTGGCATTTGAATCATCCGAACGCGCCCAGGGAAATCCCGCACGGGTGCTCATCATCTTCTCTGACGGCGAAGACCATTTTGACCGCTACAGCGAGCCGCTGCAACGGCTGGTCAATATGGGAGTCTACATCTTTACAGTTGGCATTGGAACGGAGGAGGGAGGAAGGGTTCCCATTGTGGACCCGGAAACCGGCGCATTCCGCGATTTTCACCGGGACCATCAGGGACGGGTTGTCACCACCAGGCTCCAACCGGAACGGCTCCAGGATATGGCAGATATTACCGGCGGTCAGTATTTCCAGATATCCCGCACCGCTCACAACATAGAGGGATTCATCCGTCAGCTGGACCGTCTGGACCGCAGCACCTTCGCCACCGAAGAGATCACACGCTACCAGAACCGGTATTATATTCCCGCATTTTTTTCCCTGCTGTGTTTCCTCGCAGCACTTTTTATACCCGGATACAAGCCGGAGGAAACCCGAAAGCATAATTGAGCTTCCATAATGATCACCTATTTTGTCCTGGACCTGGACGGCTGTCTTAC